>JASHUJ010000204.1 GCA_030040035.1 Thermoplasmata archaeon | reverse complement strand
CGTGGTCGCAGGTTGCGAGGTCGGCAACGAGGCCCAGGCGCTCCGATTGCGCTCGCAGATCGGCGTGCTGCCCGAGAACGTGGGTCTCTACGAGGGCTCGAGCGCGTACGAGAATCTCGAGTACTTCGGGCAGCTCCACCGCATGGAAACGACGGCCCTGCGGACGAGCATCGAGCGGCTCCTCCGCGCGATGGAGCTCTGGGACAAGCGGGACGCTCCGGTCGAGACGTTCTCGAAGGGCATGAAGCAGAAGCTCGCGATCGCACGGACGCTCGTCCACGACCCGGTCCTCCTCTTCCTCGACGAGCCCACCGCCAACCTCGACCCGGAAGCGGCCAAGATGGTCCGCGATACGATCCTGTCCCTCCGCAAGGAGCGGCACACGATCTTCCTCAACACGCACAACCTCGACGAGGCCCAGCGGGTCTGCGACCGCGTGGGGATCCTCCGGACGCGTCTCATCACGATCGGCTCCCCGCGCGAGCTCCAGGCGCAGCTGTCGGCCCGCCGGACGGTCGTGCGTCTCGTCCACGCGACGTCGGGGCAGGCCGACGCGGTCCGTCAGCGGCTCCCGGGACGGCGCGTGGAGGTCGCGGGGAACGAGCTGGCGGTGGATGGGGTCGACCCCGAACGGGACACGCCCGAGATCGTGGCCGCGATCGTCGGCGCCGGGGGGCAGATCCTCGAGGTCTCCCAACCGTCCGCGTCGCTCGAGGAGGTCTACCTGAAGCTCGTCCACGAAGGGGAGGCCGCGACGTGAGGGGTTCCCAGGCGTGGATCGTGGCTCGCCACGAGCTGAAGCTCCTCCGCCAACGGCGGGGGCTCATCGCCGGCCTCATCGCCTACCCGCTCGGCGTCGGGCTCGGGTTCCCGGCGCTCGTCGGGCTCGTGCTCATCCCTCGGGGGGGTCCGGACCCCGCGTCGTGGGCGCCGATGTACATCGACGCCTTCGCGTTCTGGTTCGTCATCGGCGCGGCGTCGATCCCGACGTCGATCGCGTCGTACAGCATCGTGGGCGAGAAGGTCTCGAAGAGCCTCGAGCCGCTCCTCTCGACCCCAACGACCGACGGGGAGATCCTGTTCGGGAAGACCCTCGCCGCCCTCCTGCCCACCCTCTTCGCCGCGTGGCTGGGCGCGCTCCTGTTCCAGGTCCTGATCGACGTCGAGACGCTCGGCCCCTTCGGGTACCTGTACTATCCGAACCTGTCGATGACGATCGAGCTGTTCGTCACGGTTCCGGTCGTCGCGCTGGTCGCCATCGAGGCGTCGGTCGTCATCTCCGCCCGGGCGACGGACATCCGCTCCGCCCAGCAGTACGCGTCCGTGATGTTCGTACCGCTGATCATCGTCTACGTCGCGGCGGAGGTCATCCTGCCGCTCGACCCCCTGCATCTCCTGTACATCTCGGGGATCTTCGCGCTGCTCGCGCTCCTCCTCTTCGAGGTCAGCCTGAAGACGTTCCGGCGCGAGGAGATCCTGACCCGCTGGAAGTGACGGCCGGACGGTTCGATCGCTACTTCGTCGGCTGGAGCGGACGGCTGTAGGTCGCGAGCAGCTCGAGGTGCCGGGTGTCCCGTCGCGCGGCGGCGAATAGCGGGGAGAAGCGGACCCGCAGGAGCTGGAGGGTGTGGGCCTCCGCGGCGGAGAGCATGTACTCGAAGTAGCGGTCGAGATCGCCCAGCGCGTAGTAGATGAAGCCGATGAACGACTGTCGCGACGTACCCTCCCGGAACCGCTCCTCCATGCTCGCGATCACCCGGGTCGCGGTGGCACGGTCCCCCTGGACGGCCGCCAGGTACCCCCGGCACAGGAGCGTGAGGCTGCTCTCTGGGGCGATGCGTTCGAGCTCCCGGACCATCGCCTCGGCCTTCTCGAAGTCCTTCGTCAGGATGTAGTAGTCGACGAGGCCGCGGCGGCCGTCCTGGGGGTTCTGCTCGAGGGTCTTCTTCCAGTGGGCCGCGGACTCCTCGATCCGGCCGGTGAAGAAGTAGGCGTTCCCGAGCGAGCGGGTCGTCACCGGCGAGAGCGGATCCAGCTGGAACGCCTGCTCGGCCTCCGTCACGTACGTCTCGACGACGCCGAGCGAGCCCGCGAGCGCGCTCAGCATGTTGTGGGCCTGGGCGAGATTCGGGTTCAGCTCGAGGGCGCGCTGGACCTCGTGGAACAGCACGTCGGCGAGGTCGTCCCCCATGAAGGCGAGCTCGGCGCGGAGGCCGTGCGCTTCGGCGAGGTCGGGATCCATGGCGATCGCCCGCTCGGAGGCGGAGATGCCGCGGTGGATCGAGTCGATCCAGGGGATGTACCCCTCCGAGCCGAGCCCGATGTACGCGCGCGCGATGCCGGCGTACGCCCGGGCGAACGTGGGATCGGTCTTCAGCGCCTTCTGGAAGAACTCGATCGACCGGCGCAGCGACGCCTCGTCCGTCTTCCACATCAGCGACTGGCCCTGGAGGTAGGCGAGGTACGCTTCGGTCTCGGTCGGCTTCTCGAGCGACGGCACGGGAGCCCGCGCCTTCTCGAGGCTCCCGGGGAGGGACGTCACCACCTTCTGGGCGATGTCGCTCTGGACCGCGAAGATGTCATCGAGATCGTCGTCGTACTTGGCCGTCCACAGGTGCTCCTCGGTCGCGACGTCGATGACCTGCACCGTCACCCGGATGCGGTTCGCCGCGCGGCGTACGCTGCCCTCGACGACCGTCCCGACGCCGAGCTCCTTACCGATCGTCGCGACCTTCTTCTCCGTCTTGCGGTAGCCGATCACCGACGTGCGGGCGATGACCTTGAGTCCCGGCACGAGCGAGAGATTCGCGATCAGCTCCTCCGTGAGCCCGTCGGCGAAGTACTCGTCGGCCGAGTCCGGGCTGATGTTCGCGAACGGGAGGATCGCGATCCGGGTCGGGTCGAGCACGGCCGATTCGTCGCCCCTCGTGCCGTTGTCGTTCCCGGCCCACGGAAGGAGCACTCGGTACACGTCGATCTGGACCTGGACCCCCTTCAGCGCTTTCGGCTCGAGCTTCTCGAACTTGTCGGGGACCTTCGAGCGCACCTGGTCGTAGACCGCGCCCGAGACGCAGATCCCTCCCGGTTCGGCCAGCGGCTCGATGCGCGCGGCGAGGTTCACCGCGTCGCCGAGGATGTCCGCGCCGTTCTGGACCACGTCCCCCAGGTGGACCCCAATGCGAATCCGGATCGGCTGGAAGCTCGCTTCCGCATTTCGCTCGAAAATGCGCCGCTGGATGCCGATCGCGCACTGGACCGCCTTCAGCGCGCTGTCGAACTCCACCAGGAACCCGTCCCCCGTCGACTTGATCTCGCGGCCCTGGTGCAGGGCCAAGAGCGGTCGAACGAGCTCGGTCTGCTGACGTAAGAGGTCCAGCGTTCGCCCTTCGTTGGTCTGCGTCGAGGCCGTGTAGCCGACCGTGTCGGTGAACATCACCGCGGCGAGTCGGCGCCCGGACGCCACGCGGCGGGGATACGCACGCCGAATTAAGCCTGAGGGCAGTCCGCAGCCGAGGGTGAACCCTCGGAGGCGGCCGGAGGTCGATCCCAAGTTCCCGGGCGAACAGGGACAGGGCCCCCACCTCCCGATTGGGAGGGCGCGGCCGGCATCTCAAGAGCCGGGAGGACCTGGGGCGGGTCGGAGAGGTACGAGGGTGTGACTCGATTCGTTCTGGTGCCGGGTGCGTGGCTGGGGGCGTGGGCGTGGAAGGAGGTCACGCCGCTCCTCGAACAGGGGGGGCACTCCGGGTATCCGGTGACCCTCACCGGGATGGGGGAGCGGGTCCATCTGCTCCGCCCGGACGTCGGCATGGAGACGGCGGTCGAGGATGTCCTGAACGAGGTCAAGTATCGGGAGCTCGACGACTTCGTCCTCGTGGGCCACAGTTTTGCGGGCAAGGTCGCCGCCGCCGTCGCCACGCGAGCCTATCCGAAGGTACGGAAGGTCGTCTATCTCGACGCGTTCCGACCCGAACCGGTCAAGACGCCCCAGGGCAGCTTCGACCCGCAAGGGGAATTCGGCCCGGCCCCGCCGGGGCAGCTGGCCATCCCCCTCACCGAGGAGATCGTCCACCGGATCGGCCCCGACGTGACCGGCGCTCGCCTCCACCGGATGATGTCGCTGGCGACTCCATGGCCGATCAAGCTCGCCACCGATCCGATCACCCTCACGCACGACTACGACAAGGTCCAGGAGTCCTACCTGTTCTGCAGCCGCACCGGGGACCCGGTGGACGAGATCATCGCGGGCAAGTGGGGAAAGCTGAACGGCCCGCATGCGGTGATGGACACCGGCCACTGGCCGATGCTCACCCAGCCCGAGGCACTGGCTCGCCATCTGGTCGCGCTCAGCCGGTGAACGGCCCGGGGCGTCCCGGATCGGCGCCGACCGCATCGCCTCCGCTCGCGCCCGGGGTCGGTCGACGCCTTGGAGCGTTATCAGATAAATCAGAATAATCAGAAAACCCTAAATTCGGGTCCGCGCTCCCCGAGGCTGGAAATCCATGGCGCGAACGAGGAGCGGGGCGGGGCGCGATTCGGGGAGATCCTGTTGTGCGAGCGGTTGCTGTGACGCGAAGTGTGCGTGCCAGAACGGGCTCGACGGCTGCCGGGTGGAGGCGGTGGTGAGCGTCGACGCGCGGGGCCAGATGGTGCTCCCGAAGGAGCTGCGGGAGAAGGCGAACTTCGGTCCGGACCAGAAGCTCGCCCTCGTTTCGTGGTCGCAAGGATCCGAGCTCTGTTGCCTTACGCTCCAGCGGGCCGAAGACCTCGCCGAGATGGTCCGCCGGACCTACGGCCCGTTGCTCTCGACGGCGATCCGGGGGAAGTGAGCGCGATCCGCCGCTCCCGGCGTCGGGCTCCCGTGCCGGGCGTTCCGAGGGGCCGACCGACGCTCGCTCACTCGCCCGGAGCGTCCTCCATCCGGAGCAGTTGCTTCCCGACGTTCGACCCCGAATAGAGGCGCGCGAGCGCCGCCGGCGCGTTTCGGAGACCGACCACGATGTCCTCCTTCGACTTCAACCGCCCCGACCGGAGCAGCGGGACCATCGCCTGGGCGGCTTCGCCCAGCCGCGGAAGGTAATCCCGGGCCAGCAGCCCCTCCATGCGACCGTTCACCATGACGAGCTGGAGGTAGTTGATCGGGCCCGGAGGCAGCGGGACGGCCCCATATCGGGCGGTCGCTCCGCACAGGACGACCCGGCCCCCGTTGCGAAGGCGGTCGAGGGCGAGATCGAGGGTCGGCCCGCCGTCGTTGTCGAAGAAGATGTCGATCCCGTCGGGGCACAGCTCCGTCAGCCGTCGGCCGACGTCCTCCGTCCGATGGTCGATCGCCGCGTCCACGCCCGCCTCCTGACGCAACCAGTCGCACTTGGCGGGACCTCCGGCGATCCCGATCACGCGCAACCCGTGGATCTTCGCGAGTTGGACCGCGATCGATCCGACGCCCCCGGCGGCCCCCGAGATCACGAACGTCTCCCCCGACTTCGGGCGGGCGACTTCGGTCACGCCGAAGTACGCGGCGAGCCCGGTGATCCCGAGCGCCCCGAGCGCCCAATTCGGCGGGACGCCGTCGGGCACCCGGTAGGCCGGCGCGAATCCCAAGCCGTCCGAGACGGAGTAGTCCTCCCATCCCAGCTGGCAGTGGATGCGATCCCCGGCTCGGAAACCGGGGTGTCGGGACTCGACCACCTCGGAGACCGAGAAGCCGATCATCGGCTGACCCAGCGGGATCGCTCCGGATTCCGCCTCGGGCACCCCCGCCCGGCCGATGAGGAAGCGTTGCGTGGGATCGAAGGAATACCAGAGGTTGCGCGCGAGAAACTGCCCTTCCTCGGGGGTCGGGATCGGTCCTTCGGTCCACCGAAAGTTCGACTCCGAGATCTCGGACTCCGGTCGCTGGGCGATCAGCCACTGCCGATTCATCCCCTCCGTCATCCGAGTCCCCCGGACCTTGTGGTGGGCCGCGCTGCGCGCTGGATGCGGGGGACCTGCCATATAGATACGCGCCGGCGACCGACCCCGGGTAAACGTATTCCGGACCCTCCGTTCTCCCGAGGATCGAGACGATGTCGGAACCGGTCCCGAGGTCGCCCACCCCGATCGGCGCCGTCGTCCTGCTGCTCACCGGGGGTCTGATCGGGCTCCTCTATGTCGCGTACGTCGCCGCGTTGAGCGTGGCCTCCCTCGGGGCGTGTTTCCGACCCGTCTCCTGCGCTGGACCGGTAGCGGTCGCGCTCTCTCTATACTGGACAATCCTCGGACTCGCGATTGTCACCGGAGGGTTCGCGGTCGCCTTCGGATGGCGACTTCGTTCGACCTCGACCGGCCACCGACTCGGGGGCGCGATCGCGGCTGGTCTCGCCCTAGCGACCTTGACCGTCCTCGGAGCGCTCCTTCGCGGGGCCCTCGTGTACCTCCTCCTCCTCTTCGGGGGCTGGTGCCTGATCCTCGTCCTGATCGGCGGGATCCTCTCGATCTTGTGGGAGCCCTCCTCCGCCTCGACGGGCCCCGCGAGTCCCGGACGCGCTCGGGGTCCGTAGAACGGTCCACCCCCCGACGGGACCGAACATCCTGATGCGGAGACGCGCTTTGCGTCCGGCGATACCGCACCATGGCCTACTTCGTCGTGAACTCGTTCCACGGCCCGGCGTGGGTCGAGGGGCGATCGATGCAGGACCAGAACGGGTGGCCAGCCCACCGGGACTTCATGAACGCCCTACCGGACGGGTTCGTCCTGCTCGGGGGTCCGGTCGATGGACACCGACGCGCGATGCTCATCGTTGAAGCGCGTGACCTCTCCGAGGCTCGACGCCTCTTGGACCCGGATCCCTGGATCCGGTCGGGGCACCTGGTCGAGGTCATCGAACCCTGGGAGATCCTGATCCGCAGCGGGCCCGCGTAGGCGGCGCCCGCGCGGGCGCTCCCCTCAGGTCGCGCGCAGCGTCCGGGCGAACTCGTCCGGCGCCGACCGCATCGAGAGTCGGAGCTCGTTCCGGTGTCGATCGGCGAGCGCCCGGTTGCGGGTCTCGATCCCGAACAGGAAGCCCCAGAGCGGGAGAAGACGCTGATAGAGTTCGAGTCGCCTCCAGAACAGCCGGTCGGTCGGTCGGCGTCGGAGCTCCCCCAGTCGGACGAGCCGCCCTACCCCGAGATCCGCGAAGGTGGTCAGATCGGCCGCCGGATCCCCGAGACGGGCGTCCTCCCAGTCGATGACCCCCGTGGGACGCCCGGTCCGGGAATCCCAGAGGATGTGGCTCGGCCACAGATCCTGGTGGATGAGCACCGGTCGGAACTGCGCGCGGGCCACCGTGTCGATCGCTTCGCCGAGCGCGGCCGAGACTTCGCGACGCACTCCGTCGGGGAGGCGGCTCGCGCCGATCCGGCGGTACCTGCTCTCGAGCCGGCGGAACCGCTCCGCATAGAGCTGGGGTTCCCCCGCGCGGGCGCCGAGCCGTCGGAGCGGTCCCGGGGGGCACGCGTCGAGGTCCCGGAACAGTCGAGCCAGGAACCTCGCGAGCGTCGTCCGTGCGCGCTCGTCGAGCGCGGCGACGTTCGGCAAGGGCGCGCCCGGGATCTTCGGGTAGACGAAGAACGGCCAGCCGGCGGGTTCGTCGAGCCCACCGATCCATCGGGGGGACGGCACTCGGATCCCCGTTCGGCCCGCGAGGTACTCGAGCAGACGGACCTCGAAGCCCAGCGACTCCGCGGCGGAACGCCATCGGGGGATCCGGACCATCCATCGCCCGTCGACCTCGAGCATGAGGTTCGTCCAGCCGGCCTGGTCGACGCGGATCGATCGGACCTTCGGTCCAGGCCAAGCCGCGCGGACGGCGCGGACGAGCGCGGGAGGGTCCGGCAGCGGAGAGCGCACGTCCGGGAAAACGGCCGGCCCCTATAGGGGTTCAAGGTCGGGGAGATGGTCCCCCCCGTGCGCGAGGCGCCGGCCCGACTCGGGTAACTCGCTAGCGCGCCGTCTTGCTCCGAGCGAGCCTGCGCACCGCCGGAGCGTCCTCGGCGAACTCGTTGGCGAG
>JASHUJ010000203.1 GCA_030040035.1 Thermoplasmata archaeon | reverse complement strand
GCGCGCACCATCAGGAGCGAGGCGTACTCGCCGTGAGCCCCCGCGGCCGCCTGGAGGGAGACCTCGGGCATGCCGGTGACCTTCGTGAGGATCTTCTCGAGGCGCCAGAGGATCTCGAGGGAACCTTGCACGGTCGCCTCGGGCTGGTAGGGGTGAACGTTCGCGGCTCCGCGGCGGCGGGCAAGCACCTCCGAGACCTTCGGATTGTACTTCATCGTACAGGATCCGAGGGGGTAGGGCCCACTGTCGATCCCGAAGTTCATCTGCGAGAGCCGGGTGTAATGACGGATCACCTCGAGCTCGGAGAGCTCGGGCCAGCGGACGAACTCCTTGCGGCGGAGCCGCTCCGGCACCCCCGGGATCTCCGCCGGCGCGTCACCCGTTCGCGCCGGGACAAGGTCCCAAAGGTCCGGTTCGTCCCAGCGGGCCTGCCGGTACGTCATGCCGGACCCCCCGGCGGGCCAAGGACCGTCCGGGCGGCCGTCGCGTACTTCTGGACCTCGCGATCACCGACCCACTCGTTGGTCGCCACCAGGATCCGCTCGGACTGCGGGCCGGCTCCCGGGCGGGGGTCAGCGAGCGGGTGCCCGCCGAGCACCTTGAGCCGGTAGAGGCCGTCGAGGAAGTCGCGCGCCGAGCCACGGGTGGGCTCGATCGTGAACTCGCCGAGATGGGGCGCGGCGAACCGCGGCGCGCGCAGCCCGTCGATCCCGCCCAGCGCGCCGGCGAGCGATCGAGCCTTCTCGGCGAGCGAGGCCTGGAGCCGCGCCAGTCCGCGCGGGCCGACCGCGCTGGCGTAGACGACGAACGCGAGCGCCATGAGCGACTGGTTCGTGCAGATGTTCGACGTCGCGCGGGACCGGCGGATGTGCTGCTCCCGCGTCACCAGGGTCAGCGCATAGGCTCGCTGGCCCTCGGCATCGAGCGTCGCGCCGACGATCCGACCCGGGGCGGAGCGGACGTGCTCGCGCCGGCACGCGAACAACCCGAGGAGCGGACCCCCGAACGACGGTGCGAGCCCGAAGCCCTGGCCCTCCCCGACGACCACGTCCGCGCCGTAGGCGCCCGGGGCTTCCAGCACGGTGAGCGCGAGAGGGTCCGCGGATACAACGAGCGGGACGTCCCCGATCGTCGGCTTGAGCTCGGGCAGGGCCTCGTCCAAATGCCCGAATCCGTTCGGCACGTCCGCGAGCACCCCGAAAACGTCCCCGGCCGAGACCGCCCGCCGGAGGAACTCGAGGTCGACACCACCGGTCCGGTCGTCGTACGGGATCTCTTCGACGCGCAGGTTCGGCCCGGTCGCGTAGTTGCGGAGCACGCTCTTTTCTTCCCACGGCAGGCTCGCGGGCACCAGGAACCGGTGCCCCTCGTGGAGGCGCCGGCAGAGCAGGAGGGCCTCCCCGGCCGCGGTCGCCCCGTCGTACAACGACGCGTTGGCGACGTCGAGTCCCGTCAGCTCGACCCAGAGGCTCTGGAACTCGAAGAGCGCCCGGAGCATGCCCTGGCTCGCTTCGGCCTGGTAGGGCGTGTAGGCCGTGTAGAACTCGCTCCGGGAGACGATCGCGTCGACCGCGGCCGGGACGAACCGCGGTGCGACGCGGCCGCCGAGGAAACTGGCGAACTCGTCCAGGGTTTCGTTGCGCGCCAGGATCCGGTCGACGGTGTCGACGACCTCGCGCTCCTCAAGCCCCGGACCGATCCCGAGACGCGGCATGCGGGCCTTCTTCGGAACGTCGGCGAAAAGTTCGTCCACGGAGCCGATTCCGAGCGCGGCGAGCATCGAGGCTTCGTCGTCCGGGTCGTCCGAGATCCAGCGGGGCACCGTCGTCCCTCGACGCTCGGAGCGAGGGCGGCAATATAGGCGTGATGTGAGCGCGAGCCGACCCGGGGCCTCCCGGACGGCACGGCATACGCTATCTTCCTCCGGGGCGAGTACCTCGCCTCCCCCACTGCTCGGCGGGAACCCTCCGAGGCAGTGGACGGGGCGAAAGTCACCATGGCGCGCGCGCGACGGGCCGTCCCGCCGAGCCGAACCCCCGGCGTTCGCCCGCCGCCGTCGGTCGAGATCCTCGACGCGGCCTTCCACCGGGCCTCGCTGGTCACCCCCCGAGGGGAGACGAAGGCGACCCGCGATCGCTTGCGCGCGAAGCTCAAAGTGGTCCGGAGCACCGCGACAGTCCTTCGGCACCTTCGTCTGGAGACGCGGCGGTTCGTCCGAACCCCGCTCACCGACTTCGAGCGAGCGCTGATCGCCGACCCGTTCGGCGAGGGCACCCTCGATCGGGCGCTCCGGCGGCTGCGCCGCGCGGAAGAGCGGATCCGCGGGCTCGCGCGGGAAGAGGAACGCACGCTCGGTCACACGGCGGGTCCGGAGGCGCTCGGGGCCCGGGTGAAGTCGTTCTATGGCCGTCTCGCGAGCTTCGTGCGCGAGGTCGATCCCGACCTCGAGGCACTCCGCGCGATCGGCCGGTACCTGCGCGATCGGCCCCAGCTCGAGTCCGGGGCGCCCACGCTCGTCGTGGCCGGATTCCCCAACGTGGGCAAGTCGTCGCTCGTGGCCCGGCTGTCGACCGCGCGCCCCAAGATCGCGGACTACCCGTTCACCACGCTCGCGATCTCGGTCGGCCACGCCGATCTCGGTTTCGATCGACTGCAGGTCGTCGATACGCCCGGGGTCCTCGGACGCACCGGTCGGTCGAACCCGGCGGAGACCGAAGCGACGACGACGGTCGGCAAGGCGGCCACCGTGGTCCTGTTCGTGATCGACCCCAGCGACCGGTCAGACCACTCCGCCGACGAACAGGAGACGTTGCTCGCTCGGTGGCGCGAAGAGTTCCCCACCGTACCGATCCTGGTGGTCGAGACGAAGAGCGATCTGGCGCGCCGCTCGAACGACCACCTCAAGGTCTCCGCGGTGACCGGGGAGGGGATCGACGATCTGCTCCGCGAGATCCGGGCCCGCGTGAAGCCCACCGGCGAGTTACCGCCCATCGAAGAGTCGATCACGGAGGATGGGTCCGCGCTGGAAGGTAGCCCGTCCCGAACAGAGAACGTGGAGTCTCCGTCCCCGGCGAGACGGACCGCCCGTCGCCGCTCCTAGGCACCTTCCTGACGACCTCCGCGCCGCGACTACCCTATCCCTAGCCTCCAGGCCCGACGGGCGACGCGAGCCGTTCGGCTGTTCCGTCGGGCAGGGGCCCGCCACCCCAGGGGATCAGGGTTCGATGATCGAAGAGATAGTGAGGCCGTAGAACGTGCGACCAAGGAACGTCCCAGGTGGGTGCGGCGAAGGCGCCTGCCACCCCGGGTCAGAGGTCGAACGCCTTTCCGTTCTCGGGCAAGACCACCCGGGCGAATCCCTCGAGCGCGTCGCGGAGCGCCTCGCGGTGGTCGCCGTGCATCAGCACGATCGTCTCCGCGCGGCTCTCCTTCGCGAACCGCACGAGATCGGAGTGCCCGGCGTGGGCGGAGAAATCGAACTTCTGGATCTCGCACTCGGGGTGCACGACCTCGCCGTCGATCACGAGCGTGCCCTCGTCCATCAGGCGTCGCCCGTTCGAGCCCTCGACCTGGAATCCGGTGAGGTAGATCGAGCTCTTTGGGTCCCGGTAGCGCTCCCCGACGTAGTGGAGCACGGGCCCCCCATCGAGCATGCCGCCGGTCGTGACGATCACCTCGGCCTCGCGGAGCGCGCGCGCTCGATCTCCCGGATGCTCGACCACGTGGACCCCCTCGAGCGCGCGCCGGAACTTGCGCGCATCCGCGAGGTACTCGGGCGCGGCCTCGTAAATCTCGTTGACGGACCGCGCCATCCCGTCGAGATACGTCTCGAACCCCGACGAGGCCAGGGCCATCAGAACCTCCTGCGCCCGTCCGACCGCGAACGCGGGGACGATCGCGGTTCCGCCGCGTTCGACCGTCTCCGCAATCTTGTCCCGGAACCGCCGTTCGGTCTCCGCCCGGTCCGGGTGGTCGCGGCCGGCGTACGTCGACTCCATGACGAGCACGTCGCATTCGATCGGGTCCGCCCCGCCGACCAGGTGGGTGGGCAACGTTTGCAGGTCGCCAGTGAAACCGACCTCGCGCTCGCCGCGGTAGACCGACATCGAGGCGCCGGGGATGTGCCCCGCGGGCGCGAACTCGACCTCGATCCCGTGATGCCGGAACGTCGCATGCCGCCCGACCGCCGTGAAGCGCGCGTGCAGGGCTCGGATATCGGCCGGGGTGTACGGTGCGAGGTATCCTTCGAGCCGCGCGATCTTCAGGGCGTCCTTGGTGAGGAGGTCCGCGACCGCGATCGTGACCGGCGTCGCGATGAGGCGTGCCCGGGGCAAGCGGCTCAGGAGCGGCGTCATCCCCGAATGGTCGAGGTGCGCGTGCGACAGGACGGCCAGATCCACGTTCGTGGGCGCCGGTCGGGGGTACGCCGGGGGATCGGACGGCGTCATCCCGTAGTCGAAGAGGAGCGTGCGTCCCTGGTCGCGGAGCACGAGGCCGAGCGACCCGACCTCGTTCGCGCCGCCGAGGAACTGTAGATTCATCGGGCCGGCGAACGGCGCTCCGACTTAAGCTCGCGCGGCCGCCGGGCCGCGCCGGCCCGCGCGCGAACCATCAAATCTGTCGGCCGATTGCGGCGCCGAGATGGCCGGCCCGTCCCGTCCGGAACTCGAGGTGATGTTCCGCGCGAGCCTCGCGGTACAGCGGGTCGTGCGCGACGCCGCGACCTCGCCGCACCGCGGGGACATCGTCGCGATGGGCGCCGACGGGACGCCCACCGAGGAGCTCGACCGCCTCGCCGAGAACGAGATCCTGCGCGTCCTCGACGCGGAGGGCGTCCGATGGGATCTCGTCTCCGAGGAAGCCGGACACGTCGCTCGGGGTGGCGACCGAAAGCTGGTGGTCGATCCGATCGACGGGACCCTGAACGCGCTCCGTCACTTCCCCTTCTCCGCGGTGTCGCTCGCCCTCGGCACGGACGATCTCGGGGGGATCGAGCTGGGCCTCGTGCGCGACCTCTTTCGCGGCACGACGTACTGGGCCGAGCGGGGGGGAGGCGCCTTCTGCGACGGCCGGCCGATCCGCACGCGCCCGTGGAATCCTCGGGGCGACCTCTTGCTCGTGAACCTCGGCAACCGGGCGACCCCGCGCGCCGTGGAGCTCGCGGGCCGCGGCCGTCGGATCCGCTCCCTCGGCTGCGCTTCGCTCGAGATGATGATGGTCGCCCAAGGGAGCGCGGACGCCTACCTGTTCGAGAACGGCGAGGCGACGCGCAACCTGAGGGCGACCGACATCGCGGGCGCGTACCGGATCCTCCTCGAAGCCGGAGGCGGGGTCACGGACGCGACGCACGCCGCGATCGAGGCGTTCCCGCTCGGCGTCGAGCGGCGGACGAGCGTCCTCGCGTGGGGCGACGCCCGACTGCCGGAGGAGCTCCGCGGGGAGGGCGCCCTGTGAAGCTCGGACTGACCGCGAATCCCCTGAAGCCCCGGGCGCTCGAGCTCGCCGCCCGGGTCGTCGAGCTCGTCGGCGATCGGGCCGAGCTCGAGCTGTCGGACGACCTCGGTTCGCTGGCCCCACAGCTGCGCCACGCACCCCTCGGACAGCTGCGAGCCGAGGTGACGATCGCGATCGGCGGCGATGGGACGTTCCTCTACGCCCTGCGCCGGAGTGAGGCCCCGCTCCTGCCGATCAACGCCGGGACGGTCGGGGTCCTCGCGGAGGTGACTGCGACGTCGGCCGAGGCGCTCGCGACGGCGATCGATCGGATCCTCGGAGGACGCTACCGCATCGAGGAGCGGATGAAGCTGGCCGCGCAGGTGGGCTCCGTCCAGCTGCCGGACGCCGTCAACGAGTACGTCCTGCACGCAGCCCAGGTCGGCAAGATGGGCCTCTTCGAGATCGCGTTCGACGACGTGGTCGCCGGCCGCATCCAGGCCGATGGGATCATCCTCGCCTCCCCCACCGGCTCGACCGGCTACTCGCTCAGCGCGCTGGGCCCGATCGTCGATCCCGAGATCGACGCGATCGTCGTGACCACCATCGCCCCGTTCCGTCTCGAAGCGCGCGCGCTGGTCGTCGATCCGCTGCGTACGATCCGGGTGCGCGCGATCGATACCGGCCGCGGCGCGGTGGTCCTGCCCGACGGGCAGGACGAGCACGTCGTGCCGGTCGGCGGCTCGGTCACGGTCTACCGTTCGCCGCGGCGATCGCGGCTCGTGCGGTTCGGGGACCGGTACTTCGATCGGCTCCGGGGCAAGCGGATCCTCCCGTGGAGCGAGGAGCCGAGCGGCGAGGGAGGCGGCGGTGCCGTTCTTCCGTCCCGCGCGTAAGCGCCCGTCCGGGGGCCCGGCGCTGGGCGCGACGCCCACCGCGATCACCCGTCACGTGCTCGACAGCGCGCTCGCGAGCGCAAGCTCGTCCTACCCGAACGAGTTCGGCGGGGTGCTGCGCGCGGATCCTCCCGGGGTGATCGGCGAGCTACTGCTGCTACCGGGGACCACCGCGGGGCGGCGGCACGCGAACTTCCGGTTGTACATGCTCCCGGCCGACCTCACCGTCGTCGGGACCGTGCACTCGCACCCGTCCGGCGCGCTCCATCCGTCCGACGCGGACCTCCAGCTGTTCCGGAACTGGGGATCGCGCCACCTGATCCTCGGGGCCCCGTTCGGGCCCGGGTCCTGGCGGGCGTACGACGGCAACGGCGCGGAGACGTCGCTCACCGTCGTCCAGGGACGTTCCGTGAGCGCACCTGCGGTCGCGCAGTACCGTCCGCGCGCGATCCACCGGCCGGAGCCGCGAGCGATCGAGAGCGCCTTTCCGGACGAGGACGCCTAGCGTCCGATCACTCGCGGACCGGGATCGTCGGGACCGGCAAGCGGTCCGGCGTCAGGTTCGGGTCGGCGATCTTGCGCGGCGGCCGCGTCGACGGGCTGCTGAGCCCGTGGAGCTTCGCGATCACGTCGAGGAAGGCGATGAACCCGCGGAACGACGAGCGGTAAAGCTCGGTGTGCGCGCCCTGCCAGTCGAAGAAGTCGTTCAGCATCCGCTTGGACTGGCGCAGGCCGTGCGACAAGGCGCGCTTCAGGAGCTCCTCCTGGAGGGGACTCAGCCGGTCCCGGCGGAACCAGTCGCGGGACTTGAGGTGCCCGAGGGGGACGAAGAACATCGGGACGAGCAGCGCCTTGAAGTCCCAAAGGTCGTCGATGAGGTCGATCGTCCGCTGGACGTCGTCCTCTGTTTCCTGCGGCAACCCGACGATGAACGTGCAGGCCGGGTAGACGTGATTGTCGTTCATCAGACCGGCCGCCTGGACGACGAGCTCGGGCCACTGGGACGCCTTGAACGGGGCGACCTTGCCCGGCATCGCGGCCGTGATCATGTGGGGCGAGCCCGTTTCGACGCCGACCTCGACCCCCCACCACTTCTGCCGGTCGTCGATCAGGATCTCGGCGCACTTCGAGAGGACCTTCGGTTTGGTCAGGAGCGTCGCGACCGCGACGTGGCTCCAGCCGACCTGCTCGTAGTAGCGCTTCGCGAGCTTGAGGAGCGGGAGCAGCTTCTCCTCGTGCGGCATGACGTTCGGGCTGCCGTAGAACATCACGTCGTCGGAGTGCAGGATGCCCTTGCG
>JASHUJ010000202.1 GCA_030040035.1 Thermoplasmata archaeon | reverse complement strand
CCACCTCGCGCTCGACCTCGGATCGAGTCCGTCGCTGGAGGAGCGGCGCGTAGGCGATGTTCTCGTAGACCGACCGTCGCGGGAACAGCGCCGGATCCTGGAACATGAGGCCGATGCCGCGGAGGTGCGCGGGCGTCCCGCTGACGTCGGTCCCGGCGAGCCGCACGGTACCCGCAGTGGGCGCCTCGAGGCCGGCTAGGGCGCGCAGGAGCGTCGTCTTCCCGCTTCCGTTCGGTCCCAGGACGACGAGGAACTCTCCCGCATCGACCGAGAACGACACCGATCGCAGGACCGAGACGCCGTCCCACGCGGCCGAGAGCCGGTCCACTTGGAGGAGGGGACTAGAGCTCGACACGTCGACCCCCGACCGAGATCACTAGGAACACCGCGAGGCTGAGCAGGAGCAGGAGACCCGCGACGGCGTCCGCGAGGGCGAACTGGCGCACGTCGGCGAGGCGGTAGAGCGCCACCGGGAGCGTCGTGAACTGGGGCGTGACGAGGAAGTACGTCGCGGTGAACTCCCCCAGGCCCAGCGCGAACGAGAACAGCCCGGCGGTGACGAGGCCGTCCTGCACGCGGGGCAGATCCGCGTCGAGGAACGCCGTCCAGCGCGACGCGCCGAGCGTCGCGGCGGTGTCCCGCAGCTCGGGCCCGAGGCCCGCGAGCGGGATCTCGAGGCTCTGGAGCGCGAACGGGATCGCGAGGATCGACTGGCTCACGATGACGAGGAACCAGATCGTGGACTCTCCTCCCAGGACCGGCCGCCAGAACGAAGCGAGCGAGAACGCGAGGACGACCGGCGAGAGGAGCAGCGGGAGGAACAGGAAGAGACCGAGCGGTCCCGCGCGGCGGGGGTGCCGCCCGAGAGCGTAGCCGGCCGGGATGCCGAGCAGGACGGCGATCGCCGCGGCCACGGTGGCGAAGAAGAGGGTGTTCCCCGCCGCGCCGGCCGCCGAGATCCCGAGGCGCGCGGTCGTGGACGCCGAGAACAGGAGCGCGTACGCGGATCCCGCGCCCCCACCGCCCGGCGGCGCGAGCGCTCGGTAGAGGACGCTGCCGAGGACCGCCGCTTCGCCGGCCAGGACGGCCGCTCCGCAGATCGCGAGCACGACGGACGACGGCGACCGGAAGGAAGGACGGCGACGGACGGGGGCGCGTCGCCCGGGCAACGCCCGGAGGCGGGACAGGAGGAGGAGGTAGAGCCCGGTCGGAACGAGGAAGAGGACCAGCATCACGAGGGAGAGCACCCCGGCCGCCGCGGGATCGAGGAAGACCTGGTCGAGGGACCAGATCCGAGCTTCGACGGTGTAACAGCGGGCGCCGCACAGCAAGAGGGGGGGCGCGAACGACAGCGCCGAGAAGAGGAAGGTGAGCACGCCGCCGACCGCGGCCCCGACCCACGTGGGGGGGCCCCAGACCTCCCGGTAGGCCCGCGCGGGAGTTCCGCCGAGCGTCGCGACGGTCTCCTCGAGCTCGACGGAGGTGCTCTCGCACGCGGTCGCGGTGAAGAGCGCCACGATCGGCACGTTGAACACGAGGTTCGCCGCGACGATCGCCGGCACGCCGGTGCCGAGGAACGCGAACGCCGGGTCGGGCCCGGAGACGAGACCGCTCGGACCGAACAGATCGAGGATCCCGAGGACGACGACGACGCTCGGAAGGAGGAAGGGCACGATCAGCAGGGAGCGCAGGATCCCGCGTCCGGGGAACGAATAGCGACCGAGGAAAACGCCGGCCGGATATCCGAGGGCCACCGCCCCGACGGCCGACAGGCCGCCCTGCACGAGCGAGTTGTCGATCGAGGCCGCGTTGAGCGGCGCGGTCGTGATCGGTCCGATCGCGGCCCACCCTCCGGCGGCCTGCACGGAGGTGGCGAAGAGCAGGGCGGCCGGGAGGACGGCGAAGGCGAGGACGAACAGCACGATCGGGCCCAACGGCCCGAGGTCGGTCGGGAACCTCCTCATGGCGGCAGATACTGGTCGGCGAGCTCCTGGTACTCGGTCACCCAACCCCCGATCGACGCGGCGAGCTGCGCCGGCGTCGTCGCGTCGTTGAGCGGTTGGATGGTCGCCGGGTCGATCGCCGCGTCATAGACGCTCGGGACGCCCACGGTGGTGTTGGCCGGGTACTCCCACTCGTTGAGCGGGATCTCGGACTGCACCGCGCCGCTCAGGAACCAGTCCTCGAACTCCTCGTCCAAGGTCAGATGACGGCTCCCGGCCACGATCCCGATACCGTAGATCGTCCGCCAGCCGTACGCGGTCCCGTTCCACCAGCTGACTGTCGAGTTGTACTGCCCGGATTGGTTGTAGTACGCGGCATAGGCGGGGTCGGTCGAGTAGCTCACGACCATCGCGGGATTCCCGGGCGGGGTGGTGAACTCCGTGAACGCGGTCGCCCAGTCCGGCGCCGGCTTGTAGTCGAAGTTCGGGAGCACGGACGTCCAGAACGACGTCCAGTTCTGGTGGAGGACCGTCGCGTAGTACTCGATCTGCCAGGCGAGGAACTCCTCGCCGGTGATATCCACCGTGGGGTCCTCGATCAGGAGCGAGCGCGCCCAGCTCGAGTTCTCGGCGAACTCGGGGAACGTCGCGCGCTCGACCGCCCCGTGCGTCGCCGCGGCGAACGAGAGGTTGTAGTCGATCGCGAGGTAGCCGTACTCGTACGGCACGACGGCATCGTCGGGGCTGATCTCGTCGACCAGGGATGCCGGGACGTTCGCGAGCTCGGGGGGCGCGTAGGGCGTCAGGAGATGGTACGACTCGGCCTCAGGCGCCGTGATCTCGTCGAGGCCGATCACGAGGTCCGCTGCCGGCGCGTTGGACTGCGCGAGCAGTGTGCTCGCGAGCGTCCCGGCCGGGTATTCGACGTCGATGTGGACGTGGTGCGCCGATTCGAACGGCCCGAAGACGGCGTTGAAGGCCGGCGTCCCGGAGCCGCCGAAGAGGCTCGAGTACGTGTAGACGACGAGCGTCGGCTCGCCGAGATCGGAGGCGAGGTACTCCGCGATCCCGAACGAGGCCACGACGACGATCACGGCGACGGTCGCGACCAGGATCGCCCGACCGAGCCGGCCGGGGCGTCGCAGCCGGCGCGGCGTCCGGGGGCCCTCTTCGATCGCGGTCATCCCCGGCCGAGGCCGGCCGAGAGCGTCGTCAGGTGGTGCATCGCGTTCCCTTCGCGGGCATTATCCCGAGCAGGTTTGTGGGGTCGACGGGGATTTCCCCGTCCTCTCAGCCGGTACCCAGCTCCCCCTGCGGCCGGTGCCAGCCCGCGACTGGCGATAACCTTGACGCGGCCGACCCGAAGCTTATACGCACGAGGTGCCTCCATCGGTCCGGGCCCCATGCCGTCCTCCACTCCGAAGCTCCGCTTTGGCACCGAGCTCGTGAAACGCGGGTTCGCCCGGATGCAGCAAGGCG
>JASHUJ010000023.1 GCA_030040035.1 Thermoplasmata archaeon | reverse complement strand
CTCACCGAACGGGGCCTGCGGATCCTCGCGGCGCTCGACGACGTGGCGGCACAGAGCGAGGCGACCCCCGCGGGCGTAGCGCTTGCCTGGACGATGGCGCGGCCCTCGATCACCGCCCCGATCGCGAGCGCCCGATCGCCCGCCCAATTGCACGAGCTCCTTGCCGCCGCCTCGCTCCATCTGTCGGCCGAGATGATGCAGCAGCTCGATCGCGCGAGCGCGCCGGGCGAGTAGTGGGCCCACTGGGACGCAGCGGCTCCGGCCGTCCCGCTCAGACTCGGGAGCTCTCGGGTACCGGTGCGGGCGGTACGCTCGGCGTCCGGGGAGATTCTCGGATCAGCGCGAGGCGCGACGCGAAGTCGAACCAGAATGTCGAGGCGAACGCGTACGCATAGTAGACCAGCCAGACGAGGAACACGACGTACGCCGCAGAGACGCTCGACGGGGACAGCCGCCAAAGGAAGACGCTGGTCACGACGACGCCGAGCAGGGCGGCCGCGATCGTCGTCTCAGTGAGCGAGGTCCGGAGCGCCGCCCCCAGGGCCGCGCCGACGCCCGCCTCGGCGGTCGGGATCTTGGGCGTACGCACGAAGGGGATCCGGGAACCCATCCAGGCCCGGGTGGCCGCGCGCAGGTCGTTCAGCTTGATCGCGTACCAGAACGTGAGGACGCCGAGGACATCCCGGAACCGCACCCGCACGGAGGTGCCGAGAGCCGCCCGGATCTTGATCAGCCCGTCGAGCATGAGTAACACCGGTGCGATGGCGACGAGCGCGGGCACGCTCACCTCCGAGTAGGGGAGCCAGACACCGAACCAGCTCGCAACGACGAGTCCGCCGAGCGCCGCCGCGACCCCGACCAGGAAGAGCCCGTCGAACCAGAAGAGGCCCGTCATCCAGAAATCGATGCGTTGGCGGAGCGACAGCTTGCGGGACGTCAGGATCTGCCGGTTCATCCGGAGCATCTGGATGCCCCCGAACGCCCAGCGTCGCTGCTGGGAACGGACGGCCGTCATGAGGTCGGGTGCCAGGCCGCGGCCGAGGACCTCGGGGACGTACCGGCCCACGCCCTGCCGCGCGAGCAGGCGGATCGTGAGCTCCGCATCCTCCGTGACACACTTCTCCGACCAGCCTCCGGCCTCGTCCAGGGCGCGTCGGCGGAGCACGCCCATCGTCCCGCAGAAGATCAGCGACTGGTGCCGCGCCCGGACCGGCTGTACGACACGGTAGAAGTACGCGTCCGCGAGCTCGTACCACCAGGTGAGCGAGCCCTTGCGGACGTTCCGGTAGGCCTGCGGGGTCTGCACGAACGCGAGATCGGCCCGCCCGAACTCGGGCACCACCCGGCGGAGGAAGGCGGGCGCGACGACGTAGTCCGAGTCGACGATCGCGACGAACTCCACGTCGGGCCCGGCCGCGCGCAGCCCGTCGTTCAGCGCACCTCCCTTGAACCCCCTCCGATCGCTTCGGTGACGGAAGTCTACCCCGAGCTCAGTACACGCAGCCGCGAGCGCCCGCACGGTCGCGGCATCAGTCGAATCGTCGCACAGCTGGATCGAGTATCGGTCCCGAGGGTAGTCGAGGCCCCGGATCGACTCGAGGCACTCGCGGACGATCGCGGGCGGCTCATTGAAGGAGGCGACCTGGACCAGGACGAACGGCCACGGATGCGGGTCCGGCGGGGTCGCCTTCTCCTCGGCCGTGCGGGCCCCGGCGGTTCCCGCGAGGTGTTCGAGCACGTAGAACTGGTAGACGAGCATCAGGACGAAGCCGAAGAGCACCGCGCCGACGAGCCAGGCCCCGAGCGCCTGCGCGAGGGCGTTCGACGAGCTCTCGACGACCGCCAGGGAGACCGCGACGAACCCGAGCACCATCAGCTGGAGGCCGACGTACATCGCGACCCCTGCGTAGTTCCAGCGGGACGACCAGCTGATCCAACCCACGAACGCTCCTGTGCCGACGGCGGCCGTGATCGCGGCGAGGTTCTCGACCACGTAGACGCCCTCGAGGCCGCCGCCGAACCGGACCCCGCGGCCGACCAGAGCGATCCCTTCGAAGATCGCCGCCCCGATACGAAGAAATCCGATCTCAATTCGACTGCCGAGGAGCGAGAGCCCCGTTGTCCAGGCTCCCAAATTTCCGAAGAGGACGCCGAATCCGGTCGACTCTCGTAGCTCGAAAGCGAACAGCACCGGCGAGATCTCGGCCGCCGCGAGCTGCGACGCGAGGGCGCCCTGACCGGACAGGAGCGCGCCCAGCACGGCCGCCCCGCCCCCGATCAGGGCCGCCGCGAGCGTCCGGAGCCACCTCGAAGGCTTCGTATCGGGATCCGAAGCGGTCTCGGTCCGGGACGCCCGTCGCAGCGAGAGCCATCCCCAGAGCAGGAGCAGGATGCCGGCGATGGTCCAGACGAGCCCGATCGTTGCGATTCCGGCGCGGCCGGGCAGGAACGCGACCGTCGCGCCCGAGAGCTGGGCCGAGTGGGTGACCATCCCGCCGGTGCCGGTCATTCGAGATCCTCCCCCCTGACGCGCCCGCTCCCCGCACCCGACCGTTCGATTCAGGGCGAGGTCACGACTCCGTCGATCGTGAGCACGAGCGACTCATCCTCGGTGGGTGCGAGCAGCGTCACGCGGAGCGTCTCGGTGGTTCCCGAGTCCACCACCAGGGGGGTGTTCGCGCCGACGAACGTGAACCCCGGGGTCCCCACGCTCGCCGAGGCGACCGTGCAACTGTCCGGGTCGAGGAGTCCCGCGGTGTAGCTGAGCGAGATCGTGACATTGAATTCGCTGCCCCCGGTGACGACCTTTCCCTTCGTGGAGAGGTCCCCCCAGCAATTGCTGGGTCCGCTGAAGTTCCAGTCCACGGAGGTGAGGTTGACCCGCGTCGCGGCCTCGGACTCGTTCACGGACGCGAGCAGCGTCAGGACCGTCGTCGCGTTCCTCGCGGGCGTGCCCACGGTGGCGCTCAGCGTCTGGGTGCTCCCCGTCGGGACGACTAGCGGCGTGTTCGACGCGTCGACCGAGAAGCCCGAGGTATTGGAAGTCACCTTCGAGACCGTGCACGACGACCCCGCGGGGCCGGTGAACGAGATCGGAACGCTGACGGAGAGGTTCGAACCTCCGTCGACCGTACCCCCGGTCCCCGTCGTGTCGTTGAAACAGCTCGTGGATCCGGAGAAGTCCCAATTGACGGCGGTCACGTTCACCCGCGTCGTCCGGTTCGAGGGCGAGACGGACCCGTCCAAGTCGAGCGCGGTCGTCACGTTCCAGGAGGGGGCACGGATCTCGACGCTCAGCGTCGCGCGGCTCCCGGACGAGACGGTGAGGGGTGTGTTCGACTCGACGTAGGTGAAGTTCGAGGTGCCGGAGGCCTCGGAGTCGATCGTGCAGGAGACCGACCCCGTGGAACGGATCGAGACGCTCTCCGTGAACACGTCGCCGCCGCCGACCGTCGTGCCGTTCGTCGTCGTCTCGTTGACGCAGTGCGAGGTACCCGTGAAGATCCAGTGGACTTGGGTGACGATGACCCGGGTCGACGAGTTCGTCTGGTTCGTGAGGGCTGCGGTGCCATCCAGGGTGAGGGGGGTCGTCTCGGAGCGGTCCGGGGCGGTCAGTTGCACGCTCAGCACCTGCTCGCCGTTCGATCCGACGACCAGCGGGGTGTTCGAACCCACGAGGGCAAATCCTTCCGTCCCCACACTCTCGGAGGTGACGGTGCACTCGGGGTGCCCGGTCGTCCCGGTAGGGTAACTGAGCGCGAGGCTCACGGTGAAGTCGCTACCGGCCGAGATGGCCAATCCGACACTCGAGGTGGTATTGAAGCAGTGCACCGGGCCCGCGAACTTCCACTCGATCGTCGAGAGCACGATGGTCCCGTCTCGCGCCGAAGCGGAAGGAGCGGAGTTCGTGGGGATGGACCCGACGATCCCGGCGAGGACGACGAGACCGAGGACGGCGACCCCCACGGTGATCCACAGCCTTCGTCGGGAACCCGGCGCGACGGAGGGCGGAGCCGGGACCGGCGGAGAATTCGCTCCCATCAGGCGGCCGGCCCGTCGGAATCTACTTCAACCTTTGTCTACGGAGCTTCCTCTTCCGGTGGTGAAAGGGTCTCGACAGCGCGGCGCGCGCCCTGCCGGTCTCCGGGCACGTCCT
>JASHUJ010000201.1 GCA_030040035.1 Thermoplasmata archaeon | reverse complement strand
GGTTCCGCTGGTTGTGCGAGATCATCGGCAGATCGCGGAACTCCGGGTCCGCGAGATGCGGGTACTCCCGGATCAGCGCCTCCCGACAGGTCTCCATGGCGCACGGACACGCGGTCATCCCGACCGCCTCGGCTCCGATCGCGCGATCGAGGGCGAGCGAGCTCGCCGACTCCCGGCGGGCGCGCGCCTCCGCGACCAGGAGATAGTCCTCGAAACTCCGCTTCTCCTCCGAGATCCCGCGGCGCAGGAAGTACTCCGCCGACGCCTCGACGAGCGCGTCGTTCGCGTACGGATGCCGGGCGAGCAGCTCCCGGGCGATCTTCGAACAGGCCGACTCGAGGCTTTCGACCGGACGCAGAACGGAATTGTCCACGATCTCCGCCAGGATCTCGGCGTTGCGCGAGAGATCGGAGCCTTTGCGGCTCGACGGGAGATCGACGGCCACCCGAAACGTCACCGAGAGGTGATTTTCGTGCCCGCCCCGCTGCACGGCGAGCGGCTTGCGGATCCCCGCAATCCCGACCGACCGCAGACTGAGACGCCCCCGGGTCGGTTCCATCGCGTGGATGTCCTTCATCGGTCGAGCCACGGTGGGTCCGCTTATGTGCGTTCTCTCGACGTGGGGTGACGCCGGGGTCCGCGCACCCTTATACCGCCGGAACGACTGGCGAGGTCGATGCCCGAGCCGACTCCTTCACCCGCGGCGGCCGCGCCGGTCTCGGCGAGCGGCCCGTACGCTGAGCGGGAGCGCCTCATCACCGAGAACCTCAAGCAGATCTACGATCCCGAGATCCCGATGAACATCGTCGACCTCGGCCTCATCTACGGCTTCGAGTGGAGCGGCGACGACGTCACGCTCAAGATGACGCTCACCGCGCCCGGATGCCCGGTCGCCGGGATATTGGCCGAGGAGATCAAGGTCGCGATCGAGAAGGTTCCGAACATCAAGTCGGCGAAGGTCGATATGATCTGGGACCCCCCGTGGAGCCCGGAACGGATGAGCGACTTCGCGAAGCGCCAGTTCGGCTACGCCTAGGCCCGTGGTCGAGACGGCGGCGACGCCCCCTGCAGCGGTCGTCCGCGACGTTCGGTGGGACGACTTCCACGACCTCACCCAGATCTACTACCACCTCTACGACGAGCGGGCGCGCGGCGAGCCGATCGGGATCACGCTGTTTGAGGAGCCCCCCGGCCTGTCTGACGAGGTCGAGTGGTTCGCCCGGCTCTACCGGGACGTCCTGGCCGGCCACCAGATCACCTCGGTCGCGGAGGTCGACGGGCACGTGGTCGGGAACTGCAGCATCCGCTGCCACGGCCCGAATGCCCTCGCGGAGACCGCCCATGTCGCCATTCTCGGGATCATCGTGGACGCGCCGTTTCGTGGCCGCGGGATCGGCGAGGCGCTCATGCGCCACGCGATCGGTCGCGCCCGGGGGAAGTTCGAGGTGATCCGGCTGACGGTCTTCTCGGTCAACGAGCGCGCACAGCGACTCTATCGGAAGCTCGGCTTCGTCCACGTCGGGCACCAGCCGCGCGCGATCCGGCGCGGCGAGCGCTACTTCGATGAGGAGGAGATGGTCCTCCTCCTGGACCCGCTGCCCGCCCGGGCGGCGAAGCATTAAGGGTCGGCGTTCCTCGGGCGCGTCCGATGCCGACCTCGGCCGTCTGGCGCCGGGAGCTCGAGACGGAGCGCGCGATGAAGGACGATTTCATGGCGCGCCATCCGGAGTCCCCGTTCGTCTCGGGACGGGTGCCATTCCACGAGCTCCGCTACTTCCCGATCGACCCGAAGTTCCGCGTGGCGGCCAAGCTCGCGCGTCGCCCGGTGCCCGAAGAGGCCTACCTGCGGACCAACCGGGACAACCAGGCCGTCATGCGCTATCTCGGCGACCTCGAGTTCGCGCTCGGGGGCCAATCCCTGCGGCTCCGGGTCTACCACGCCGGTGAGGGGGTCGGCACATCCGTCTTCGTGCCGTTCCGGGATGCAACGAGCGGCTCGGAGAGCTACGGGCCCGGTCGCTACCTCACGCTCGAGCTCACGGAATCCGACGCCTACGACCTCGACTTCAACCGCGCGTTCAATCCGTACTGCGCCTACACGGACGAGTACGAGTGCGGCTACCCGCCGGCCGAGAACGACCTTCCGGTCCCGGTCCGCGCCGGCGAGCGGGTCTGGGCGGCGGATCGCAATCCCCGGACGCCCTCGAGCGCGCTGCTCGCCCGGACCCGGCGACTCCCGTCGAAGCGCTCTCCGCCCCCCAAGCCCCGGGTTGCCGCACCGAAGCGGTCCCGCGCTAGACGTGGAAGACCGCAGTGATCCCGTAGATCACGAACTGGACGCCCACCGCGGCCAGCAGGATGCCGAGCACCCGGCTGAGGGCCATGACCCCGACCCGGCCCACGTACCGGAAGATCCGCTGGCCGTAGTGGAGGGTGATGTAC
Organism: Thermoplasmata archaeon; assembly: GCA_030040035.1. Lineage (GTDB taxonomy): Archaea > Thermoplasmatota > Thermoplasmata > Lutacidiplasmatales > UBA184 > Lutacidiplasma. Next base: position 2,471 of record JASHUJ010000201.1, on the reverse strand, counting down.
GCCGAGGTGGTGACGATCGCGATCGCCACGAACGTCGCGCCGATCACGTACGGGTCGGCGCCGGCCGTTCCCTCGTAGATCATGACCGTCGCGATCGCGCCGGGGCCCGCGAGCAGCGGGATCCCGATCGGCACCACCGAGATCTCGTCGCGTCGAGCGATCGCGTCCGCCCGGTCCTCCGCCGAGAGACGCGTACGCGTGATCTCCCCCCGCAGCATGTCGTAGGCGACGACGAAGAGGAGGATCCCGCCGGCGATCTCGAACGCGCCAAGCGTGAATCCGAACGCCGCGAACAGGAAGCGACCGGCGATCGCGAACGCCGTGAGGACGCCGCCGAGCACGAGGACGCTGCGACGGACCACGATCCGGCGGTCGTCGTCGCTGAATCCCTCGGTGAGGGCCACGTAGAACGGCAGCGTCCCGATCGGGTCGACGATCGCGAAGAGCGTTACGATCACGGCCGCGTACTCGGCGAAATCGCTCGTGGTGTCCCCCCTCCCGGTGCCGTCCCCTCGGGGCGCGCCGGTCCTTGAAGCCTTCGTCGAAGCTCGGTGTCCGCCGGCGGATGCTTCGGGTCGATCCCCGGGCCTAGCGCATCGCGGCGAGCACCCGATTGTCCCAGTGGGTCCAGATCAGCTCGATCTCGCGGAATCCCGCCCGGCGGAGGGCCCGGAGGTGGCCATCGAGGTCGAGGGTCGGCGTGCCGCCGTGAGCGCGGGGATAGCGCCGCCGGTGGAGTTCGGCCTCCGCCGCGAGACGCGGGTCGTCCAGTACGGCGGACCACCAGGCATCCCAGGTCTCGCCCGGGCGTGGGTTGCGCTGCCGCGAGAGGCGTCGAGCGGATCGAGCCCCGTCCCGTACGTGCCGGGCCCCGGGAGGGTACGAGATGCGGTCCCCGTTGAGGAACCATCCCCCCGGTCGCAGGAGGCGCGCGACTCGCCGATACAGCTCCCCGAGCTGAGCGGGAGAGAACCAGTGGAGGGCGGTCGTGGATACCGCGACGTCGAACCGCCGGACCGGAAGCCGTCGGGGCCACCCGCCCGTTCGCAGATCCGCATCGACCCAGGTTAGGCGACCGCCGAGAGTGCCGAGCCCGCTCCGGCCGATCCGCAGGAGTACCGGATCATAGTCGATCGCCACGGACCGCGCGGCCGGAAAGCGACGAAGGATGCGCTCCGAAGTGGATCCGGTGCCGCACCCCAGGTCGAGCGCGCGGAATCGGCGACCCACGAGGACTTCGATCGCGTCCAGCATCGCCTCGAATCGCGCTTCGCGGTCTCGAACCTCATGGACCTGCTGCTGGTCCCAGCGCCGGCGCCACTCGCGGGCCGCGGATGCGCTCAGCGTCCCCGATCTCCCGGTGCGAGCCGCGGCGCGGGTGTCGGGGCTCCGGGAGTATCGGACCGCGCGTCGGGTCGGCATCGTTCGCAACCTTACTTCCAGAGGGGGATAACGTAGCGACTCGCCCGCGCGCCAGGACCCGACACCACCCGCGTCGAAGTTGCGTACCGCATCGCTCCACGGATCCGCGGCCCGTGGGGCCGATGGAAACCGAAGCTCAGTGGACGGCCGGGCGGTGCCGCCGGGTGTCCGGCGCCCGGCCCGTGCGGGCCGCCGGCCGGCTGCGAGTCCGGGGACCGCGGCCCTTGGAGGATTCCCGGCCCTTCCGGGTCGGAAGCGATCCGTCGCTCGCGAGTTCGGTCACCTTGAGGCGGACGACCAGGGGCTCGGATTGCGGGTTGGCGAGCAGGAGGGAGTAGTCGCCCGCCTTCTGGGGATCGAAGTGGATCCGCGCTCGGCCCGCGAGCCGGACGCGCTGCACGAAGGGACCCCCGGGCGCACCGATCAGGAGGACGAACGACCGGCCCGGTCGCGGATTGTCGAGCGCGACGTCGATCTCGCAGGACGGTTCCTCGAGCCGCATGTCGATGCGCACCGTCGACGTGGGTTCGAGGATCAGATAGCTGGGGAGCTTCCGGAGGGCGACCGTCACGCCCCCCTCACTCCCTTCACTTCCCAAAAACCCGGCAGGTGGACCCCTCGCCCGGGGCCGAACGACGCGGTGCCCGAATCGGCGCGGGAACGCGCGGTGCGCAGCGGCTCAGGACGGGGTCTGCGCGTTCAGCACCAATCCGACCTGGTAGCTCGTGCCGGGCTTCGAGGGAGCCGCCACGACGACGCTGAGATAGTACTCGCCCTCCTCGTACCCCTCGCCGGGGACCGAGGTCGGGGTCGGCGGATTCGTTCCCACGACCTTGAAGCCCGCTGCGCCGCTGGTGGCGTTCGGGGCCACGTCGAAGACGGTGTGATTCAGCGTATCCCAGTTCGTGAGCGGGATCTGGAGGTGCCAAGTGCCCCCGGAGCCCACGGTGAGCGGATAGCCCTCCCCGGCCGAGAGGTTGTACCACTGCACCTTGAACCACCATTCCCCGGACGCCGTTTTTCCCTGGAGGAACTGTACCGAGACTGAC
>JASHUJ010000200.1 GCA_030040035.1 Thermoplasmata archaeon | reverse complement strand
CTGGATCGTCAGGATCGTGACCTCGGGGGCGCGGAAGACGTGATCCTTCGTCCGCGTGCGGACGATGACCTCCTCCACGTCCGGGACGTCCTCGGTCGACATCCCGAGGCGCTTCATCATCATCTGCATCTGTCGCGGATCGCGCGGATTTCCGCCCAGCATCTCGCTACCTTCCCGGGAGCTCCCCGATCATTCCTCGTCGTCGTCCTCGCCGGTGGCGCGACGGATGCGCTCCGCGAGCTCCCCGTCGACGACCGGGGTCTCGTCCGCTTCGCCGCGGACGGAGCGCGTCCGCGCGGCGCGGCGGGTCTCGCGGACGCGGCGGGTCTGGCCCGCGAGCTCGTCGAGCAACCCGGACACTCCGGCCAGGAGGTTCCAGCCCGTGTGGGACGCGTAGAAGATGCCGTGGTCCGTGTGCAGGCGCGCGTCGACCGTGAGGTCGTTCGTCCGGTGCGTCGCGTGCGGGGCGAAGTGGAGCGAGAGGAGGGTCGGCTGGACGTACCGGCCAACGCGACGCAAGCCCCGGGCGACGAGGCTGTCGATCTCGGCAAGGAGCGCCGGGTCGCCGGAACCTCGCAGGCCGACGATCTCGACGTAGACGTTCTCGAGGCTCGTCTGCGCGGTCGGCCGGCGCGAGCGGCCCACGACGAGGCCGAGGAGGTCCGTCTGGCCGAGCACCCGGACCGGACGACCCTGTTCGATCACGAACACGCTCGACACCTTCTCCTCGGTCATCCGACGGGCGGCTTCGAGCGCCGGCGTGCCCACCTCGACCGTGATGGGAGGCGAGCGCATGATCGAGCCGACCTTCACTTCGAGCACCGAGGCGCCGACGCGGACGTCGCGCTTCCCGCCTCGCTCCGGCCGCCAGAGCACCCCGCCGAGATCGGCGATGCCGATCGCGCCGACGAGGCGGCCCTTGCGGTCGACCACGGGGAGCGGGTGCTCCTCGATCTGGCGCACACGGGGGAGCAGGCTCCGCAGCTCCTCGTCCTCCCGGACGATCTCGGACGCGGGTCCCGCGATCGATTCCACCGTCGGGCTGTCCCGGCCCGTGAGCTGGGGAAGTCCGGGCATCGCGCGGACGATGTCGGTCCGGCTGACGATCCCGACGAGCTCACCCCGCCGGCCGACGACCGGGGCCGCCCGGAGCCCGGTCGCGAGCAGTTGCTCGGCGATCTCGGGGAGCGGCGACGTCATCGTCACGAGCGGGGGCAGGATCAGGAGGTGCTCGACCTTCGTCGAGAGCGATCGGCTCGAGCGACGCGCGATCGACTCGAACGTGACGAGCCCGAGGAGTCGCGACTTCCGCAGGACCGGGATCTCATGGAACCCTCGCGTGTGCATCAGGCCGAGCGCCCGCGAGATCGGCGCGTCGGCCGGGAGGGTCACCGGGCGGGCGGTCATGAGGTCGGTCGCGGTCGGCCACGGGCCGGGCATCGAGGGCCGAGCAGGGGAGGAGGGTCTTAGCGACTGCGGTCGCGGCACGCGCGGTTCACGGGGGTTCGCGCGCCATCTGGTAGCCGTTCTCCCCGTCCGAGTAGTACGTCCGGAGAAGATCGACGACCGAGAACTGGTACCGGGTATAGAAACGGATCGCGGTCGCGTTCGAGACCCGCACCTCGAGGGTGACGCGGCGAAAGCCGCGGGAGCGGCACCGCTCGAGGAACGACGACATCAGTTGGGTCCCGACGCCCCGGGTCCGGGCCGAGCGGTCGACCGCGAACATCAGGATCCGAGCCTCCCGCTCGACCTGGTTCACACCGAGAAGGAACCCGACCGGGACGTCCTGCGCGTCGGCCGCGACGAGGAAACCTTCGGGCCAATCGTGGCTGAGCGACGCGTAGAGCGAGGGATCGTAGTGCTCCTGGAGAGCCTCCGCGACGATGTTCGCAACGAACGGCACATCCGCCGGCCGGAACCCGCGCAGGGTCACCGGCGGGGGCACTTCGGGAGGGGCCGACGCGCTCGGCCCGGCGGCCGTGTCAGCGATACATCTCACCCGGGCCCTCGGGCTCGGCCGCCCGCATGCTCGACATCGACTCCCGCGTCTGCTGGAGGGTCTTGCGGACCTCGGCCTCGATCTCGCGGGCCTTGTCGCGCAGCGGCTTCGTGTCGAGCAGGAGGAGCGGCACGAGCGGGTTGATCGTCTCGATCACCTTCGCGGCGGCCCGGGCGTCGGGGTAGTCCTTGTGGGCTTGCGCGACCAGGCAGAGCACCGGTGTCCCCCGTCCGATGGCGCCCAGCAACAGGCCCCCCGCGAAGCCCGTGACGACACCGTTCGCGGTCTCGAACCGGTACTTCTCGAGCAGGGGGGCTGCCGCGCGGTTCGCCATCGCCACGACCCGCGCGTCGCCGCGCACGTCGCTCTCGAGCGGCTGGCCTTCGACGGCGACGACGAGCGCGACCCCTTTCGACTCAGCCCAGTCGAGCAGCACCCGGCCGAGCTGGTTGAGCGTCGCCACCGGGGGCTGGATGTCCGCGATGACGACGACGAGCTGGTCGCACGAGCGATCCACCCCGCAGACGAGGCGGCTCGCATAGAACCGGACGGGCGCGCTGACCACGCCCTCCTCCATGATCACGGTCGGCGGAAACTCCTCGCTGATCATGTACGCGATGAGCGTCATGTCGAGCGAGTGCACGAGGTACGACGAGGCGACCGATCCGACCAGGCCGTGGGTGGGGAATCCCACGACCATCATGGCCCCGCGCAGGGGCTCGTCGCGCGTGTCGACGATGCGGACGTCTGCGTGCTGCATGCGCTGCCCGTCCGAGGAACCCGGCTCGTCCAGTCGGACCGGGCTTATGCGACTTTGGCCCGAAGCGTACGGGCCTCGGGCGCGCGGGGCTAAGGGTTAAGACCCTCCCGGCGGCCTCCGGCCGGTCGGAGCGGACGATGAAGGTCCTGATCACCGGGGTCGACGGCTACTCCGGCTGGCCCCTCGCGCTCCATCTCCTCGCGCGCGGCCACGACGTCGTGGGCCTCGACAATTTCGTGACCCGCCGCCGGGTGAAGGAGGTCGGCAGCTGGTCGGCGACGCCGATCCCGGCGTTCCCGCGCCGCCAGGCCGCGGTCCGCGAGGTCCTCGGGAAGGAGCTCGGCTTCCACCGGGGCGATCTCGCCGACTACGACTTCGTCCGGCAGGTGCTCGCCACGGAGCGGCCGGAGGCGATCGTCCACCTCGCCGAGCAGCGCAGTGCGCCCTACTCGATGATCGACGTCCATCACGCGGTCGACACGCAGGTCGGCAACCTCACCGGTACGCTGCACCTGCTCTACGCGATGCGCGAGGTCGCCCCCGACGCCCACCTCGTCAAGATGGGGACGATGGGCGAGTACGGCACACCGAACGTCGACATCCCCGAAGGCTTCTTCGAGGTCGAGTTCCGGGGCCGGAAGGACCGCCTGCCGTTCCCGCGCTCCGCCGGCTCCTGGTACCACTGGAGCAAGGTCTTCGATTCGGGCGACGTGATGTACGCGAGCCGGATCTGGGGGCTCAAGACGACGGACGTGATGCAGGGGGTCATCTACGGGATCCGCACCCCCGAGATCACCGACGACCGCCTGCTCACGCGGTTCGATTTCGACGAAACGTGGGGCACCGCGCTCAACCGGTTCATCGCGCAGGCGATCCTCGGACTCCCGATCACCGCCTACGGGAAGGGGGAGCAGAAGCGCGGCTTCATTGCTCTCGAGGACTCGATCCAGTCGCTCCGCATCGCCGTCGAGCATCCCGCGGGACCCGGCGAATACCGCGTCCTGAACCAGTTCGACGCCGCGTACTCCGTCAACGAGCTCGCCGAGGTCGCCCACCGCGTCGCGAGCGAGCTCGGGCTGCCCGCGACGATCGAGCACCCGGCGGATCCGCGGGTGGAGCTCGAACAGCATTACTACAATCCCCTGCACGATCATCTCGTGGAGCTCGGTTACCGGCGCACGCGCGAACTGTCGGAGGTCGTGCGCGAGATCTTCCGCGACCTCCTCCGGTTCCGACGGCGCCTCGAGGCGCGCCGGCACGTCGTGCTGCCGACCGTCCAGTGGCGCTCCGCCGACAGCGGGCCGGCGCTCGCGGCCCGTCGCCCGTCCGAGCCGACACCCTCCGCGCCCGAGAAACCGTCCGACGAGCCCGCGCCCGCGGGCCCCACCGCCTGATCGCTCGGATGCAGGGCGTCGTCACCCTCGCGGGCGAGGGCACCCGGATGCTCCCGTGGTCGCGGGGGCTGCGCAAGGAGTTCCTCCCGCTCTACGACCGCGGCACCGACGAGCGGCCGACGCTGAAGCCGGTCGCTCACCTGGTCGTCGAGACCCTGATCCGGGCCGGATGCGATCAGCTCACGGTCGTCGTGCAGCCGAAGGACCTCGAGTTCGTTCGTCACTACTTCACGGTCGACCCGATCTTCCTCGAGCGCCACCGGGCCCACGCCGATCGCCTCGCCGAGACCCGCCGGTTCTATGACGCGATCCGGGGCGTCCGTGTCTCCTTCACGACCCAGCCGCGCCCGGCCGGCTTCGGGGACGCCGTGCTGCGGGCGCGCCCGGCCGTGAACGGCCGGCCGTTCCTGCTGCACGCCGGGGACGGCGTCCTGCTGGAGCCCGAGCGCGGCGTCCTCCTCCGCACGATGGCCGACTGCCGCGAGCGAGAGGCCGCGGACGCGGTCCTCCTCGTGCGTCGCGTGGCCGACCCCCGGCGTTACGGCGTGGTCGAGGGGCGATTCGGCCGAGCGTTCCGTGGACTGCGTCGTCTCGAGGTCCGCGCGATGGTCGAGAAGCCCGAGCGCCCGCGCAGCCACTGGGCCGCGACCGCGGTCTATGCGTTCGGTCCTTCGATCCTCCCGGCGCTCGTCCGCCACCGGCGCATCGCGCATCCGGCCGAGCTCGAGGTCACCGACGGGATCCGCCGGCTACTTGCGGACGGAGGGCGGGTCGTCGCGCTCGTCCTCGACCCCCGGCAGGGGGAATGGCGCTCGGTCGGATCGCCGGAGGGCTATCACCGGGCGCTCGTTCGGACGCGCGCGCTCGCCCGCCGCCGGGCGGCCCACGACAACGATTAAGGGTCGCCGGAGCGTGACCGGCCGAACTCGGGAAACGCCCGTCCGGGCGCCGAGCGGTGTGAGGGTTCCCACTCGATGAAGCGACAGATGGTGGACATGCTGGCCGAACTGATCAAGATCTCGAGCGATCCGTTCTCCGACAAGCAGGAGGTCCTCGATTACGTCCAGACGTTCACCGACCAGATCCACATGCGCAACACGCTCTTCGGCGACTCCCAGGCCCCCGCGCTCCTCGCGGAGTTCGGCCAGGGCGGCGTCGTCCTCTCCGGGCACCTCGACACGCCCCCGGTCGGGGACTACTGGAGCTTCTCCCAGAGCCAGCTCGCGAGCGGGCGCATGTACGGCCGGGGCGCGGCCGACATGAAGGGGACCGTGATCGCGATGCTCGAGGCGGCCCAGGACCTCGTCGCGCGCAAAGTGCCGGTCGTCCTCGCGTTCACGACCGACGAGGAGACGAGCATGCAGGGCGCGATGGCCCTATCGAAGACGCTCCCGCTGCGTCGGGCGAAAGCGGTCGTCGTCGGCGAGCCGACGGGGCTCCGCGTCGCCTACGCGGAGAAGGGCGTGCTCGACCTCGCGATCGAAACGCGGGGCAAGGCGGCGCACGGCGCGATGCCGCACCTCGGGGAGAACGCGATCGGCAAGATGATGCGGATCCTCCGGGGCCTCGAGTCGTTCAAGGGCCGGATCGCGCACCCCGAACTCGGTTCGGTCACGCTCAACATCGGCACGTTCAACGGCGGGACGCGGCTCAACGTCGTGCCGAACCGCGCGACCGCCGAGGTCGACATCCGCTTCCCGCCGCCGTACACGCCGGACCAGCTCTACCACGAGATCGAGGAGCATCTGCGTCGGATCAAGACTCCGTTCACGCTCCGCCGTATCCTCACGATGCCCGCGGTCCAGATCGACCCGAACGCGGAGCACGTGAAGCTGCTCCGCGAGGTCGCGCAGGCCGAGGCGACCGTCCTCGTGCACGCGTCGGAGGCCGTCCACTACACGCAGGTGAACCCGCACGTCGTGATCTTCGGCGCCGGCGAGGAGGAGCTCTCGCACCAGGCGAACGAGTACGTCAAGATCGAGTCGGTCGCGCGCGCGACCGAGGTGTACAAGAAGTTCGCGCTCCGGCTCGCGACGATGCGCAGCGCCGCCTAGTCTCGCGGGGGCCGCACGCGCAAGGAGGCGAGGGCGGTCGCCCCGGTTCCGTGAAGGTCGCGCAGCTCACCACCCGCTACCCACCGGCGCCGGGCGGCGTCGAGCGCCATGTCGTCGAGCTCGCGCCGCGGCTCGCGGCCCGCCAGCACCGGGTCGACGTGTACACGAGCGAGCTCTACCGGGAGTTCCCCTGGGAGCGCCTTCCGCTGGACGTGCCCCGGGAGGAGATGACCTCCTACGGAGCGATCCACCGGCTGCGGGTCTGGTCGATGCCGGGCGAGCTGCATTACACGTTCTTCCGGGGCCTGCACGCGGCGCTCGACCGGGATCGGCCCCAGATCGTCCATGCCCACACGTACGGCACCCACCAAGTGGCGATCGCCCGCCGGCA
>JASHUJ010000199.1 GCA_030040035.1 Thermoplasmata archaeon | reverse complement strand
GTCCTCCGGCGGAGCGTGGGTCTCGATGTAGTCGAGGATCTCGATGGGCAGGTAGGTCTGGGCCCCCATTCCACGAGAGAGAGCGGGGTCCCGCTACTTAGTTTTATTTTGTACAAATTAGCTCTGGAGGTTTAAGTATCAAAATCGCTGAATCCCATTTCACCATGACCCGAAGCCGAGAGAGCGGCGCCTACCTCGGAGGCATCGGAACGATGCTCGAAGAGGCGGACGTCTGCATCCTGTGCGGAGAGGTCCACCCCGTCCGGCACTTCGGACTGCGCCACGGGGAGCACGGCCACTGCCCCAAGGTCGTGATGGGACGGTTCCCGATCCTGATCGAAGGCGAGGAGATCGAGGACCTGCTGGACGAGGAGCCCCTGGCCGGGTCGGCCTCCCAGCGGATCCGCGAGTACGAGGCCCCCCCGGTCCCGATGCCCTCGCCCCACGAGTCCCACCGCCACTACGAGGTGGACCCGGTCAACCGGGCCCGGACGATGGGCCTGCCGTGGCTGCCTCCGCCCGACCTGGGGACGGTGATCTGATGCTGCGGAACGAGCGGCCCCGGTTCTCCGACGATGCGCCCGAGGCCGGCGTTTACCACCTGATCGTCCCGGAATCGAAGGAACTGTTCATCGGCGAGCCCTCGACCCTCCGGGGTCAAGCGTACGCCATCGGCGGCTGGCCGAACTGGCTCATCCCCGCCTACCAGCTGAAGGGGCACCGCCCCGCGATCCAACTTCTCGAAGAGGAGCGGTAGGGAGCGAAAAAACCCATCCACCATCACGATGTCTTGACCCCCGGGAGGTTTCACCCGGCTCCCGGGGGTCGACTTTTTCGTGTACGGTGAAGAGGGTCCCTTCCCCATCTTAAAGCTGCGTCCTACGCCTCGGGGGCAAACGAGAGATACCCGGGGCCCGTGCGACGCCCCGGATGGCGGTCACGGAAGCGCCGAAATGCGCGGTCTGCGGCGGACCCCTCGATCCGGGATTCCTGGCCACGAGCAACGGGTCGGGGCTATACTGGTCGCATGAGGCGCTCGCCGCCCGGCTGCGCCCCAAGGGGCTCGAGGTCCTGGTCGGCACCGGCTTCGGGGGCAACTACTCGGCGAATCTGCCGGGCCTCCGGTGCGCTCACTGCAATACGATCCTCCTCAGTCTACCTACGCGCAAGTAGGCGCGCCGGCCGCCCCCGAGGCGGTCTCAGTTCTGACCGGCGACCGTGAGCGGCCGGATCAGGAGCGTCGGGCTCTGGACCCACTCGGACAGGACCGGGGTCGAACCGATCGCCGCTACGTTCCGCAGCAACGACGGATGGCCGGACGGCGCCATGACCGTGCCCCCGAGCGTCCCGCCCCGGACCGGCTCCGCGAGCTTGCCGTCCCGGATCCGGTATCCGATGCGGATCTCGCCGCCGAAGGCGCCGGAGACGGGGTCGGGCACCGCCCAGCCGAGCTGCTGCAGCCAGATGCCGTCTCCGGCGGCCTCGATCAGCTCCGCGTCCGACCCGTCCTTCCCGGCCGAGATCGATAGGGTCGAGGTCGTGTTGACCGGGGGCCCGAGGAAGCGGCGCCAGTCCAGGTAGATGAGCGCGCGGCCCCGCCAGCCGTTCCCGGTCGATCGCGTCTCGAACGCTCCCGCGTGCCGGGTGTCGTAGAGGAGGCCGGCGACCTGGCCGCGGTCCAGGAGGGGACGCGCGCGCTGAGGGGAGCCTTCATCGTCCACGGGCGAGGACCCGATCCCCCACGGCACGCGGCCGTCATCCCGGACGGTCACGGCTTCGGCGGCCCAGGTGGTCCCCAACTCGGGCGCGAGGTCCCGCAGGCGGGCCGAACCCGTGAACCGGAAGCCGATGACGGCGGGGAGGATGGTCGGCAGGATCGCCGAGGGGAGGACGACCGGGAGCTCGCCCGATGGGGTCGACTTCGCCCGTCGCACGTCCCGGGCCAACCGGCTCCACTCGCGGACCCGATCCGGAAGGTCCCGGGTCTCGAGCCGGCGGACCGTGTCGTTGACCCAGTACTCGCCCGGGGCCGCGCCCTCCGGTCCGCCGCTGGCCTTGACCGCGAGCTCGAGCCAAGCGGTGGTGTGAGGGTAGGCGACCCGCAGCCCGGAGGAGTTCGTGATCGTCGTCTCCGTGAGCGTCGCCCGTACCGATCCGAAGCTGGGCTCGACGTCGCGCTCACCCTCGAACGGCTGGAGCAGGGCGTCGACGAAGCCCTCGAGCGTCTCGAGCGGACGGTCCCATAGGTTCGGGTCGCAGACCTCGGGTCCGTCGCCCGTCCCGCTTTTCCCGCTCGGGAGGTCGATCGACTTCGCCGGGAAGGCGGAGTACTTCGCGAGTTCCTCCGCGTCCCTGGCCGCTGCGCGGACGCCGGCTTCGGTGAGCTCGGTGGACGCCTGACTTCCGATGCCCATGCCGCCGTCGCGGGGACGGAATAGGCGCAGCCCGTACCCTTCGATCAGGATCGGGCCCCGGATCATCTCGATCGACCGGCCGTTGAGATGGATCTCGTACCGGCGCGACCGCTCGCCGAAGATTTCCCAAGGGCCCGGGGCCCGGAGCCGGTCGGCCGCGTCGAACGCGGTGGACGCCGCGGCGCTCATGCCGGCCCCACTACCGCGGTCGAGAGGAGGTACGTTCCGCCGGTGCCGGCCGGTATGAGATCCGAGTGGCCCTTTCCGCAGTACCCCGGGCTCATCTCGAAGTCCGCCCGGTGGCTGATCCCCCGGATCCGCTGCAGGAACTCGAGGACCTTGCCCGACAGCGCCACCGACGGGACGACCGTCGTGAGCTCACCGTTCTCGACCAGTCGCCCGCGATTGACCTTGAGCTGCATCTGGCCCCCCTGGGGATCCTCGATGCCGCTCGTGGCGTGCTCGAGCAGGACGCCGTGCTTGGCCTCCTTCACGAGCTCCTCCAACGTCCAGTCGCCCGGCTCGACGTACGTGTTCGTCATCCGGACGAAGAGCCGGCTGAGGAAATCGGAACGCCGCGCGTTCCCCGTGGGATGCGCGTGGAGGGCCGCGGCGGTCTCCCGGTCGTGGAGCGCGCCCACGAACTTGCCGTGGTCGACCAGCACCGTCCGCTGACCGGGTTGTCCCTCGTCGTCGAACAGGACCGAACCCCAACCACCGGGATACGAGCCCTGGTCGATGATCGTCAAGGATTCGGGGCCGACCGTCTGACCGAGGATCGGCCGGAGGTACGATCGGTTCCGCACGAACTGGTCCGCCTCGGTGCCATGCCCGAACGACTCGTGCGCGAACGTGCCCGCGGTGCTCGGGTCGAGGATCACCGGGATCTCGCCCGCGGGGGCGCCGGTCGCATGCAACAGGTCGACCGCACTGCGGGCCGTTTCGGTGACCCGCCGCTCGTTGAGGTAGCCCATGAGTTCTTGGCCCCCGAGGGAGCCGAAGAAGGCGTAGTCGTTCTCGGCACGGCCGTTCTCGATCGCGATGGCGAGGCACCCCCCGCGCATCCGGTTCAGCACCCCGTAGCACCGAGCGCCCGCGGTGTTCAGGTAGAACCGTTCCTCCTCGCTCCAGCCGACGCCTGTCTGGGCATTCTGGACCCCGGGGACGGCCGTGGCCCAGCCGAAGACGTCGCGCGAGAACGCGATCATCTCTTCCGACGAGAGATCGCGCCCCGGGCGAGCGGGTCGATCGGTCCACTCCTTGCGGAGCGTGGACGATTCCCCGGGCGGGGCGGAACCGGCTGCGGACTTCGTCAGGGAATGCTCGAGGGACGACGCCGCGGCTTCGAGGGACCGGGCGTCGAGGGACGAGGTCGCCGCTTCGATCCATCGCGAGCCTCCCCACGCGCGGATCACCGCGCCCCGAAGGTGAGGCTCGCGCGTCACGCCGGTCGTCTTTCGCTCGAAGCGGACCTCCTGGCCCGTCTCCGCCTGGGCGAACGCCTCGGCGAACTTCGTTCGCGGCTCGAGCCGACGCAGGCTCCGTTCGAGGTCAGCCTCGAGGGACCTCAGATCGCTCATGAACGCACGGCAAGGAAGCTGGGGCCTACATGATGTTTATCGGCTGACGTCGGGTCTCGTCGGCCGGACCAGCCGATGGGACGTCGGCTTCGCCAGTAGTTCGTGTGGCGAGCCGATATAGCGGCGGGATACTCTCGCCTCGCCGTGCCGGCGAAGACTGCTCCGCGGGACTTCGGTCTGATCGGCTTCGATCACGTCGACATCCGGGTCAAGGACCGGGTCAAGGCACGCCGTTTCTTCGTCGAGCAGCTCGGCATGGACGTCCTGGGCGACGGCCCGGATCACACGTTTCTACTGTTCGGCGACCAGGTGCTCGGGCTTCGCGACGCGGCGGACGGTCCCGGACCCGCGGGGATCGACCACATCGCGCTGCGCGTCAGCGAGTGGACGGGACTGCGCAGCAGGGTCGGCCGGGCGCGCGTGACGATCACGGGGGAGAAGGAACGCGAGGACTCCCGATCGCTCTTTCTCCGAGGTCCCGAGGGGATCCGGATCGAGCTCGTCTGGCGCCCGGACCCGCGGGCGCACACGTGCGTCCACCCGGCGGCCGCGCCGCTCCTGACCGTCGTCGAGGAAGAGGAATAGCCGAACCGGACTATCCGCGGGCTCGCACCGTCGCCCGGGCGAGCTGCGGGACGCGCGCGAGCCACGCCGCGTACTTCGGCTCCTCGCCGTGCACGACCCGCTGGAACGCCGCGAGTACCTTGCGCGTGACGGGGCCGGGCGTTCCCGCGCCGATCGGATACGAGCCGACCTCCTTGATCGGCGCGATCTCGGCGTAGGTCCCCGAGAAGAAGCCCTCGTCCGCCGAGAGGAGCTCGTTGACCGACAGCAGCTTCTGGACCACCGGGACCCCGAGGTCCGTCG
>JASHUJ010000001.1 GCA_030040035.1 Thermoplasmata archaeon | reverse complement strand
CCAGAGCGGCGTCCCAAAGCGCTCGCGCAGGGTCTCGATGAGCTGCTGCGCGAAGAGGCTCGCGAGAAGGTAGTTCTGGGCGTAGATCGGGCTCTCGACGAAGAACGAATCGACGAACGAGAGCGGCCGGTAGTCCTCGAAGCCGAAGAGCCGTCGTTCTCGGCGCTGAATCGCCTCCATCGAGTCCCGGTCGGGCGCCCGGTAGAGCGCCTGCTCGATCCCGAACCAGCTCACGTGCCAGGGTGCTTCGAGCAGGTTCGCGTCGCGCGCCGATCGTTCGAACGCCTCGGCACGCTCCCGCGAGATCCCGGGGCGCCCCGCGAGCCACTCGGCGTTGTTCCCGAGCTCCTCGAACAGCGCCCCGATCCCCTCGTGGAAGGCCCCGAACCCCGGTACGTTCTCGTGCCAGCGCAGGAGGTGGCGGGGGGCGCGGATCGAGGCGGAGTGGACCGCGTGGCCGACCTCATGGAACATCACGACGTGCGCGAGCCAGCCCCCTTGAGGATGGACGAGGATCCGCACGTCGCGGGGCGGGTCAGGGGCGATCGTGAGACCTCCGGCGGGCAGATCGTGGTACACGAGCCGGAAGCGCATCCGATCGGTCCGGAACCCCCACTTCGCGACCGCCGCCAGGATCCGAGGCAGCATGCCCCGCCGCGGGAAGGACGCGGCAGGCAGCGCGACGCGTAGCTCTCGGGCGTAGGAGAAGTCCCACGGGTGCCATCCGGACGAGCCCGTCCGGGCCCGGAACTGTTCCCGCAAAGCGCGGACCGCCACGGGCGCCGGGGCGGTGGCCGACGTCGTAAGCTCCTCGAGCCGCTCGGGCGTCAGCCCGAGGAAGCCCAGCCGCAGGTGGGCGAAGGTTCGGTACCCGAGCGCGCGGGCGCGCTCGTTGCGCAGGCGCACGAGCTCCCGCAGCGTGGGCTCGAGCGACCGGTGGATCCCCTCGAACGCGTAGTACGCCCGGCGTCGCTCGGACTCGCGGGCCGACTCGCGCATCGCCTGTCGCACCACGGACCGTTCGACCCGCCGGCCCTTCCACTCGGGCCGGAACGATACGAGGCGGCGGACCGCGGCGCCGCGCAATCGGACGATCTCGGGGTGCTGCTCCACGAAGGTGTCCAGCAGGATCCGCTCGAGCAGTTCGAGCCGTCGGTGGACGAGGGAGGGTCCCGCCCGGTGCAATGCCCGTCGCACCCACTCGAGCAACCGGGGGTCCGACAGGAGTTCGGCTCGCTGAACCTGCCAGGTCTCCGATCCTCGCCGGGAGCGACCGGTGAAGAGGTCCCACTCGGCGACCAAGATGGCGCGATCGAACCTCTCGAGACGCCGATCGAGCTCGAGCGCGTAGCGCTGCACGGACCGGGCGTCCGACACCGTCGGGGGCGCCGGCAGCGGCATCACCCCGGTGACCCGCCGGCCGATTTACCCGCTCCGTCCCAGCCCGACCCGGGGCGGCCGTCCCCTCCGGTTCCGACCGCGAACCCGAAGCTCAACCCATGAACAGTCGCTTCCAGTCCGAAGGAAGCACGGCGGCCTCCTTGATGTTCCTCGGCGACATCCATCGCAGGACGTTGAGGGGCGAGCCGGCCTTGTCGTTCGTCCCGGAGTGCCGGGCCCCGCCGAACGGCTGGCGACCGACGATCGCGCCGGTGGGCTTGTCGTTGATGTAGAAGTTCCCCGCGCTGAACCGCAGGGCTCGCTCGGCCTCTTCCACCGCCCGGAGCTCCTGACCGAAGATCGCTCCCGTCAGGGCGTAGGGCCCGGTCGAGTCGCAGACGGCCAACGTCTCGGAGTACTGCGCATCCGGGTAGACGTAGATCGTCAGGACCGGCCCGAAGATCTCCTCGGAGATCAGGCGGCCCGTGGGATTCGCCGTGCGCACCACGGTCGGTCGCACGAACCAACCGGTTCGTCGGTCGGTCTCCCCGCCGACGACGATCTCGTACTCCTCCGGGTGGGCTCGGGCGAACTCGAGATACTCCGCGATGGTACGGAACGCGGGCTCGTCGATGATGGCCCCCATGAAGTTGGCGAGGTCGTCGGGGGGCCCCACGGGGATCTTCGGCACCTCCTCGCGCAGGATCCGGGCGACCTCGGGCCACCGCGACTCCGGCACGTAGGCGCGCGAGCAGGCCGAGCACTTCTGGCCCTGATACTCGAACGCGCCGCGGATCAGGTTGATCGCGGTGCCCCGGACGTCGGCCGATGGGTGCATGAAGATGAAATCCTTGCCGCCGGTCTCCCCGACGATCCGCGGAAAGTTACGGTAGGACTCGATGTGGGTCCCGATCTCCTTCCAGATCGCTACCAGCGACGCGTAGCTGCCGGTGAAGTGCACGCCGGCCAGCGCCGGGTGTCGGAGGACGGTCGCCGCGTCCTTGCTGTTGAACGGAACGAAGTTGATCACGCCCGGTGGGAGCCCCGCGGCTACGAGGGTCTCGAAGATCTCGTAATTCGAGAGGACGACCGCACGAGCGGGCTTCCACAGGGCGACATTGCCGACCATCGCCGGTGCGCTCGGAAGGTTGCCGCCGATCGAGTAGAAATTGAACGGAGACATGGCGAGCACGAAGCCCTCCAGCGGTCGCCAGTCGAAGCGGTTGGTCTCGCCCGGGTGCTGGAACGGTTGCATGTCGTAGATCTGGCGGGCGAAGTAGGCATTGAAGTTCCAAAAGTCGACGAGCTCGGCGAGGTCGATCTCGGCTTCGTACGGAGTCTTCGAGTGATTCAGCATGATCGCCGCGATGTTCCGGATCCGGCGGGGGCCCGCGAGCAGCGTGGCCGCGCGCTGGAAGACCGCGATCCGTCGGTACGCGTCCAGTTCGGTCCACGCCCGTCGGGCTTCGAGCGCGTGCTCGATCGCCGCCCGGAGCTCGACTTCGCCGGCGTAGTGGGCGCGCGCCAGCACCGTGCGGACCTCGTGGGGGCACGGGACCTCGACCACCGAGCCGGTCCGGATCTCTCGGCCGCCGATCACCACGGGGATCTCGACCGTGCGCTTCCGGGCCCGCCCGAGCTCCTCGAGCAGCGCCCGTCGCTCGGGAGTCCCCTCGGCGTAGCTGGGGATGGTGTTGACGTCGTTGACGGGCCGCTCCACGCTCCACATCGTTGGGCCCGGGAGCGTAGCGGTGTGCTAACGCTTGCGGATTCGGCGACGAGCAAACAAGATGCGGCGCGTTTCCTCCACGAAGCGGAAGGCGATGCACGTGGAGACCCTCCCGACCTCCGCACCGGGTCAGGCCCGGGGCCCACCCGCGGCGCCCGGAGCGAGGACTCCCCGCGAGGTGATGCGACGCGCGACCGGTCCCCTGCTCGGCTATCACGTGCTGATCCTCGTCGGGGCGTTCTTCACGATCCGCGGCAGCGTGATCGGATCGAGCCTGAGCCTCGGCCTCGGGATCGCGATGATCGTGGCGGGCATCGGGACCGAGATCGGGCTCTTGGCCTGGTCCGCGGGGCTGACCCGATCCTCGGCCGTTCGCGACCCGGCCAACCATCTTCCGCCGATCGAGACCCTCCCGGCCCGTCCGCTCTGGCGGTGTATCGCGTGCGGACAGGTCACCGAAGGGCTAGGCGGGACCTGCCCCACCTGCGGGCGACCCCTGATCCGGGCGAGCTCCGGGCGGGTCGGGACCTAGGACCCAAGCGTCGACGCCCGCGATCGGCACGAATCCGACGCGTGCGAGGATCGGCCGGCTGGTCGTGTCGATCGCTTCCACGAGGAGGTAGCGGACTCCGGCGCGCCGCGCGAAGTCCGCCCGGGCCCGAACGAGTTCGAGATAGACCCCCCGACCCCGGAACTCGTGAATCGTACCACCCCCAAAGATCCCGGCAAAGGGTCGGTCCTCCTCTACCACGACACGGCCCGCGCCGGCCGGTCGGCCGTCGACGTACGCGACGTACAACGCTGCGAGCGGAGAGCTCGGAATCTCCGTCGCCCGTCCGGCCGGTTCGTCGTGCGACCTCCCGAAGACGATGCGCTCGACCTCGACATAGTCGGCGAGACCGGGCGCATCCGCGACACGCTGTACGCGGATCGTCGAGGGCGGGCGGCCCGTTGGAACGGCCTCGCGAAGGTCGAATGCCATGAGCGTCTCGTGGGGTTTCGGACGGAACCCGTGCTCGGTAAGTCGTCGACCGAGCTCTTCCAGTCCGTCATGAGAGTAGATCTTCCACTCGAGGACCGTGCCCGGCGACCACACGGTCGCGACCTGGTCCCGGATCAGCGCGTCGAAGTGGACCGAAGCGGGAGAAGTGTACACGATCGTCGAATCCGACCGGCCGACAAACCGGACGACGGAGGGTGTGCGTTCCAGACGATACCCCGGGATCGGCGGAGGATCGATACGAAGCTGGCGATCGAAGAGGGCTCGCAGCTCGACCGGATCCATGGAACGCGCCCCTCGCCGCGCGAGGTCCCCGATGCTCCGAGACGCCCGGGGAGTTATGACTGGCGGGTCGCTGGGCGGGTCGCGAGAGGGCCGTTCTTGCTGGAGTCAGGGCTGGGCGTACGGATCGAGCGGGACGCACCGGTGCGCCTTTTGCCGTTCGAGCGATTCTTCCGCGGATTCGATCAGGTCGCGGCGGTGCGGCGTCTCTTTGGCCGACAGACCGCGCGCGTGCTGCGGAATTTGAAGGTCGAGTTCTTCTCCGCCCGCTTCGGCTACATGGGCACGAGTGACGTGGATGGCCACTTGCTGGTCAGCAGCCACCACCTGAAGGGGAGCGACTTCCGCACCGTGTACCTCGACGTCGTGCACGAGCTCTGCCATGTCCGCCAGTTCCGACGGGGGCAGCCGCTCTTCTATCCGAAGCTGAACTACGTCGACGCTCCCTCGGAGATCGAGGCGTACAAGTTCACCGTTCTGGAGGGCCGCCGGATCGGCATGTCCGACCGGGAGCTGATCGACTACCTGAAGGTCGAATGGATCGACGCGAAGGACCACCGCCGGTTGGCCCGGCGCATGGGCTTGATCGCGGCGAAGCGCAAGCGAGTCGGGCGCCGAGCGCGACGCGTCCGATAGGCCCGCCGCCGGCCGACTGGCGAGCGTCGGATCGGATCGGTGAGCGCGGTCGACGGGAAGCCGGGCGCTCGTGCAGGCGCGCCGATCGATC
>JASHUJ010000198.1 GCA_030040035.1 Thermoplasmata archaeon | reverse complement strand
CCTCGAAGTCGGCGGTCTGGTCCCGCGCGCCGAGCACCGAGAGCTGGAGCGGTCCCCGCGGGACCGGAGAGATCGCGTCGAGGTCGTTCAGGGCCGCCCGAACGTCCCCGTGGGCGCGTCGCACGATCGCATCGACGGCTTTCGGGAGGAGGTCGAACCCCTCGCGCCCGATGACCGCGTCGACCAGCCCGGCGACCTCCCGATCCGTGACGGGCTGAAAGCGGATCCGGGCGACCAAGGTCCGGAACAGCGGAGAGTAGCGCGTCAACACCCGGTCGTCGTTGACGGTCAGGACGAGAGGTTGCCGCGTGGTCCGCACCAACCGAGCGATCGCGCCGAGCCCGCCACGATCCGAGATATCCCGGGACCGAACGAGCCCGCGCCACTCCTCGAGGTCCTTCCTCGCGAGGGGGAGGCGGGCCCACGCGTGGTTGCCCGGGGACCGGGGTACGTCCTCCCAACCGTCGAACGGCGACGGTTTGGCGCCCGGCGTGAGATGCCACGCACGATTCAACGCATCGATCGTATCGTAGCGCCCGCGAAGGAACTCCCGAAGGGGAGGGGGCGTCGGGGCGGGCCGCGCCGACTCGGTGGCACGTCCGCTGAGCGAGTCGGCTTCGTCCAGCAGGATTAGCGAGCGCGCCGGACCGGTCCGGCGGGGCACCTCCATCAGTGTGTGGGTGATCGAGGCGCGCCCTGCGACCTGCTCGATCGCGCGCTCGTTGCGGGCGTCGGACGCGTTCATCTCCACCACGGACCAGCCGAGATCGGCCGCGAGCGCCAGGGCGGCGCTGGTCTTCCCGACCCCCGGAGGGCCGGAGAGCAGGGCGGCCCGCTGTGCGGGGGGGTGATCTCCCTGCCACCGCTGGGCCCACGCCCGGAGCTGCGCGCGGGCGCCGGAGTTCCCGAGCACGTCGTCGAGGCGGACCGGCCGTAGCCGCTCGGCGAGCGGGAGACGTGCGTCGCTCGACACGTGGCAGTGGAGCGTTGGCGGGGCTTAAACCGTCGGGGCCGCGGATCGTCCCGGGGCGGGGGCAAGCGTCAGGTGGACCGATCGGTATGACCGGGCGAAGGGGTCGACGATGTCCGAGGAACGGGCCGAAACCCGGCGGCGGGTCCCGGGAACGACGGTCGATACCTCGGTCCTGGGCGTCGACCTCGACGGGCGGGCCCTCGGCTCGACGGTGGACGACGAACGCCACGTCGCCGTCCTCCGGAAGGCTCGCTCGTTCGGGATAACGACCTTTGCGGTCGGCGAGGGCGCGGCCGGAGCGCGGGCGGAGCGACTCCTCGCGCTCGCGCTACCGGACCCCGACCCGGAGCTCCTGATCATCGCTCGAAGGTCGCTCGACCCACTGGCGTCCGAACGGAATCGTGCGTCGGTCGGCTCCGACGTGGAGCAGCGTCTGCGGGCCTCGTTGGCGGAGTCGGGCGAGCGCCTCTCGCCGCACTCGATCGGACTTCTCGAGTGGCGCAGCGGCGCGGGCGCCCTCGAAGATGTCGATGTCGTACCCGTGCTCGAACGAATACGGTCCGACGGCCTGATCGTCGACGTGCTAACGCCCGCCGCCCGGGCGACCGAACTCTGGGCCCGCCCAAAGGACGGCGGGACGGGGCCCACGCTCGTGGTCGGCCCGCTCTCCCTGCTCGACGTTTCGCTCGTGCCCGCGGTCCGGGCTCGAGCCGACGTCCGTCCGGTCGGCGTGTTCGTCCGCGACCCGCTCGCCGAGGGCCGGCTCGACGGGTCGAGATTGGACCGGACGGTCGCCGAACGGGGCCCCGGGACCCCTCCCCCCACGATCCGGGAACTCCAGCGAGAGTTCGCGCCGGTGCTGGAGCTCGGGTTCCTGTCGAGCGGACGCCGGCGGACGCTGCTCCAGGCGTCCGTCCAGTTCGTGGCCTCGTGGCCCTGGGTCTGCTCGATGCTCGTCCCGCTGCCGCGACCCGAACGCCTCGGCGAGCTCGCCGACGCCGCGGCCTCGCCCCCGCTCTCCGAAGAAGAGGTGGCTCGGGTCCTCGCGCTCGACGCACGCGCCGCCGCGGGCGCGCCCCCGCGGGACGGCCTCAAATAGCCGCGAAGGGTCGATCGGACATGCTCGCGACCGGGGCCATCGCCCCCACGTTCGTCGGGACGACCGGTAACGGCCAACCGCTCGACTTCGCGGGGTACCGCGGACGCCCCGTGGTGCTCTACTTCTACCCGAAGGCGAACACCGCCGGGTGCACGCTCGAGGCGCGGGGCTTCGCGGAGAACTACCCCGAACTTCAGCGGGCCGGCATCGCGGTCGTGGGCGTCAGCGTCGACTCGGTCGAGGCGCAGAAGAGCTTCTCCGAGAAGTGCGGGGTCCCGTTCCCGCTCGTCGCGGACCGCGACCGTTCGGTCGCGAAGCTCTACGGGGTGCTCGGGTTCCTCGGGGTCGCGAAGCGCGTGACGTTCTTCATCGACGCGGACGGGAAGGTCGCCGAGGTCGTCGAGGGACTGCGCCCCGGACCCCACGTGCAGCGCGCGGTCGAACGGGCCCGCGCCGCCGCCCCGGACTACTCCAAGTCGAAGTAGATCTTGACGGTCGCGTGGTACTCGGCGACCTTCTGGT
>JASHUJ010000197.1 GCA_030040035.1 Thermoplasmata archaeon | reverse complement strand
CCCGACGCGATGAAGATCGCCGGGATGATCGCGAAGTACTTCGCGACGTCGTTGGTGATCGAGAACGTGGTGAGCGCGCCCCGGGTGATCAATAGCTGCTTGCCGATCGACACGACCTCGATGAGCTTCGTCGGATCGTTGTCGAGGTCGACCATGTTCCCGGCCTCCTTCGCCGCGCCGGTCCCGCTGTTCATGGCGAGCCCGACGTCGGCCCGCGCGAGGGCGGGGGCGTCGTTCGTCCCGTCGCCGGTCATGGCGACGAGGTGACCCTGGGCCTTCTCGCGCTCGATCAGGGTGAGCTTCGTCTCGGGCTTGGCCTCGGCGACGAACTCGTCGACGCCGCTCTCCTGGGCGATCGCGGCGGCCGTGAGCCGGTTGTCGCCGGTGCACATGATCGTGTGGATGCCCATCAGCTTCAGCTCGCGGAGCCGATCCTTGATGCCGGGCTTCACCACGTCCTTCAGGTAGACGAGCCCGAGGACGCGCTTGTTCGACGAGATCGCGAGCGGCGTCATGCCCTGCCGTGAGGCGTCGGCGGCCGAGGCGCGGATCTCGGGCGGGATCGTCGCGCCGTACCCCTCGATCGTCTTCACGGCGCCCTTGTAGACCTCGGTCCCGTCCGCGAGGACGATCCCGCTCATCGGCCGCTCGACCGTGAACGGCAGGACCTTGAACTGCCCCGGCTCGAGACGACGCGTGGGCGCATTGCGCCGCGCCGCGAGGCGGACGATCGATCGGCCCTCCGGGGTGTCGTCGAGCGTCGAGGCGAGCAAGGCCGCCTCCACGAGCTCGTTCGCCGCGACCCCCGGCGCCATGACGAACTGGACCGCGAGCCGGTTGCCGACCGTGATCGTGCCGGTCTTGTCGAGGATGATGACGTCCAGGTCGCCGGCCGCCTCGACCGCCTTGCCACTCTTCGCGATCACGTTCGCGCTGGCCGTGCGGTTGATGCCCGAGATCCCGATCGCGGGGAGCAACGCGCCGATCGTGGTCGGCATCAGGCAGACGAAGAGCGCGATGATCGTCGCGAGGTCGATGGTGACGATCGTCGTGTAGTTCGCGAGATAGATGAAGGTCAGCACGACCGTGAAGAGCGCGATCGTCAGCGCGGAGAGGAGGACGATGAGCGCGAGCTCGTTCGGCGTCGGCTCGCGCCCCTGACCCTCGACGAGCCGGATCATCCGGTCGAGGAACGATTGGCCCCGGACGGCGGTGACGCGGATCTGGGCCGTCCCCTGGAGGACCTTCGTCCCGCCGAGGACGCTCGTCTTGTCGCCGCCGCTCTCCCGGGTGACGGGCTCCGACTCGCCCGTCATCATCGACTCGTCGATGAGCGCCGCCCCGTGGATGACGTCACCGTCCATCGGGACGCGCTCCCCGGCGCGGATCTCGACCGTGTCGCCGATGTGCAGGACGTCGGAGGAGACCCAGCGCTCGGTGCCGTCGGGCAGGACCTGCCGCGCCCGGATCCCGCTGCGGATCTCCCGGAGGGCGTCGGCGCGCGCGCGCCCCTGGGCCTCCGCGATCGCGGTCGAGATGTTCGCGAACCAGAGCGTGAGAAACAGGATGATCGTGACCCAGACGAAGTAGTCCGCGTTGTACGTGCGCGCGAGGTCGGGGAACGCGCGGGGGACGAGCGTCAGGACGAGCAGGTACCAGAAGAGGACGTAGACACAGAACATCACCGGCGAGCGGATCTGGATCCGCGGATCGAACGCCCGGAACGAGTCCGAGAGCACCCGGCGCCAGGACGTGTGGGGGATCCGGCGGACGGAGACCTTGGCGCCGGCGGTCGTCGCGTCGCTCATCGCCATGCGCCGCCCCCTAGATGATCTGGGCGAGCGGGCCCAGCGCGATGACGGGGAGGAAGAGCAGGACGCTCATGATGATGAGAAAGAGCGTGATGTAGAGCGTGAACGTCAGGCTCGCCGTGCGGAGCGTGCCGGAGCTGGCGGGGAGCGTCTCCTGCTCGCTGAACAGGCCTCCGATCTTGAGCATCGCCCAGATCGGGACGAACCGGCCGACGAGCATCACGACGGCGCCGGCGAGATTGAAGAACGGCGTCGCGTCGTTGAAATAGCCGTCCGAGAGCGCGCTCCCGTTGTTCGCGGATTCGCTCGTGAACTCGTAGAGGACCGACGTGAAGACGTGCGCCGAGGACGGGATCGAGCCGGTCGCGGTGGTGACAAATCCGCCGGCGACGGCCACGACGAACGGGATGAGGATCGAGGCCGGATGGATGAGGAGGGCGAGCGCGGCCCAGCGCACGTGCTTCGTCGTGATCTTCTTGCCGAGGTATTCGGGCGTCCGCCCGACCATCAGGCCGCCGACGAAGATCCCCAGCACCGCGAACAACAGCAGCGTACCGAATCCGGTCCCGACGCCGCCCGGAGTGCTCTGCGTGAACATCCCGAACAGTAGGACGAGCTGGGCGACCGGCTGGAGCGCGCCGATCATCATGCTGTTCGCGCCGACGTTGCTGTAGACGCTCGTCACCTGGAACAGGGACGCCTCGGGGAGGCTGAACCGCGTCTCCTGGCCCACGGGGTAGCCGTTGGTCTGCGGGCCGAGCGCGGTGAGTCCCGCGAGCGCCGGATTCGTCGCGGCCTGGTAGGCGATGAACAGGCCGAGCGCGACGCAGAAGACGATGAGGACGGTGCCCATGTACGGCCACGCCTCGTTGCGCTTGCGGATCATCTGGCCGAACGCGAACGGGGTCGAGAACGGGATCAGCATCATCACGAACACGAGGTAGAGGTTCGACACCGCGCTCGGGTTCGCGAGCGGCGAGGCGGCGTTCGCCGAGTAGAACCCGCCCCCGTTCGAGCCCAGCAGCGAGATCGACTGGAACGAGGCGACCGGGCCGAGGAGGATCTCCTGCTGCCCGCCCGTGATCGGATGG
This sequence comes from Thermoplasmata archaeon, assembly GCA_030040035.1. GTDB lineage: Archaea > Thermoplasmatota > Thermoplasmata > Lutacidiplasmatales > UBA184 > Lutacidiplasma. The sequence goes on along the minus strand of JASHUJ010000197.1, from coordinate 1,792 downwards.
GCGATCACGAAGTTCGTGTACGTCTGCGGCACGCCCATCAGCACGAGGACGATGGCGATCAGGATCGAGAGGGGCAGGAAGATCCGGGTCATCGCCCGCACCATGTCGACGTAGAAGTTCCCGAGCGTGCCGTCCTTGCGGACGAACCCGCGGACCATCGCCGCGGCGACCGCGATCCCCATCGCCGGCGAGATGAAGAGGGCGACCGGCCAGGCGATGACCTCGGAGCCCAGGCTCATCTGGGTCTCGTTGGTGAAGTGGGTGAAGTTGGTGTTCGTGAGGAAGCTCGCGGCCGAATGGAACGCGAGCGTCCAGCTCATGCCGGGCGCGCCCGTCGCGTCCATCGGCAGGAGGTTCTGGTACAGGAAGAACAGGTAGAGGAAGACGAACAGCGCGATGCTCGTGAAGCAGACCGCGAGGAAGTACTCCGTCGCGCGCATCGACTTGCGCGGGGAGGTCCCGATCAGGCGGTAGATCGCGTTCTCGATCGGGGTGAGGACGCTATCGCCCAGGATCGGCCGGTCCATGAAGACCTTGCCGAGGTAGGCCCCGAAGAACGGGGCGGCTGCGATGGCCAGAAGGATGAGGAGGATTACGTCCCAGAGCGACTGGACCGCGAACACGGACCTCCGTCCATCTCAGAAACGCTCGGGGTGGAGCATCGAATAGACGAGGTAGATCGTGAGGAAGATCGCGATACCCGTGAAGACAGCTAGTCCGAGGTGCTGGCCGATGGCCGCCCAGGTCCCCATGGACTCCGGATGAACGGCTCGACCCGGTTCGGCCTATTTAGGCTCGATTGCCGACCGGTAAAGCGTAGCACGTCGCGCGGAGGGTTTAAGGCGAGGTTTCTCTGCCGCGCCGACGTCGGCCCGGCGGCGCAGTGGCGGCCGCCTCGGGATCGGCCGAGCGACGGCGCGCCTCGGCGGAGAGCCGCCGGACGATCCGGAGCATGGCTTTCTCCCGGCGCGCCTCTGCGACCTGGTATCGGACGTCCCGGGTCGCGCGCGTGAGGAGCACCACGACCCGACCGAGCGAGCTCCGCCCCGTCCGACCGCGCCGCTGGATCGCTCGGATCTCGCTCGGCACGGATTCGAAGAAGACGACCAGATCGACATCGGGCACGTCGAGCCCTTCCTCCGCGACGCTGCTTGCGACCAGGACGGGGAACCGTCCCTCGCGGAACGCCCCCAGAACTTGGGCCTGCTCCTTCTGGTTCATCCCGCGGTCCTCCTTGTCGCGCGTCGCCTGTCCCACGAAGCGCCCGACGGTCCACCCCTGGAGCTCGAGGGAGGATTGGATCGTCTGGATCGTGTCGCGGTACTGGGCGAACACGAGCACGCGGGGCGGGTGATCGCGCGGGGCGGCCAGGGTCTCGCGAACGAGCTCGGTCAGCGCGTCGAGCTTGGGATGCGAGGGCTCTCGGGTGCGCTCGAGGAACGCCCGCGCCTCGGAGCGCGCCTGGACGACCTCAGGCAGCTTCAGCACCGCGAGATCGCCGCGGCTCGGCTTCTCTTTTGCACCGAGCCGGTCGAAGTACTGCAGGAACGGGGCGATGCCCTGGGTCTCGAGGCGCTCCTGGGCGTGGTGCAGGTGGAGGAGGACCAGCTGATGGAAGAGGGGCCCGAAGCGGCGGACCATCGGGCCCGGCCGGGCGAAGATCTCCGCCCGCAGGGCGATCAGGTCCTTCACGGAGAGCGAGGCGATCGGCTTCTTGCGGAGATAGCCCATCTTCTGGAGCTTGCGGGCGGTCGCGTGCGCGGCCGCCTGCAGGAGCTCCTGGATGTGGGTT
>JASHUJ010000196.1 GCA_030040035.1 Thermoplasmata archaeon | reverse complement strand
ATGATGATGTACCTGCACGGCGGCGACTGGCGGCGCCTCAAGAACGCGCTGCTCACGATCGGCGCGCCGACGACCGCGCGCGAGCTCGGCGTCACGTCCGACGAGATCGTCCGGGCGCTCGTCCTGGCGCACACGATCCGGCCGGAACGCTACACGATCCTCGGGGACAACGGCCTCACGCGCGAGGCCGCCGACCGCCTCGCGGTGACGACCGGGGTCGTCGGGAGCTGAGATGGCCGAGATCACGCTCCTCGCCGTCGCAGAAGCGCATGACGGCTACGAATTCGTCTACCAGGGGGGCGGACCGGTCTGCCGTACCTGCCCGTACCGTCATGCGTGCCTGACGCTCGATCCCGGTCGTCGCTACCGGGTGACGAAGGTCCGCTCGATCACTCACCCCTGCGCGCTCCAGGAAACGGACGCGCACGTCGTCGAGGTCGCCCCCGTCGCCCGGGAGCTCGTGCTCGACGCCGGCAGCGCGATCGCGGGGAGCTCCGTCGAGGCCGGCCGCTACCCCTGCCGGCGACTCGATTGTCCGACCTGGTGGGCCTGCGCCGGTCCGTCGCTGCCGCCAAAGCAGAAGTACCAGATCACCGCGGTCGAGCCCGGACCCGTCGAGTGCCGCATCGGGCGAACCCTCAAGCGGGTCCACGCCGTTTAGCGGCGATGCGGGGCTGTGGGGTAGCTACGGGGGCGAGGTCGGGCCTCCTTCCGCTCTACTGGTCCATCCTTCGGGCTTTGGGAGCCCGGGACCCCGATTCAAATTCGGGCAGCCCCATCGACCGAGGCCCGATCGCCGATCGCCGGGTCGGACGGGTGCGGGGACACGGCACCGCGAGGCCCGCCCTACCTCGCGGACCCGTTGACCGTACGCACGTTCGGGTCGTGCGAGCGCCGACGCATTAGAGTGCGATGCGCGCCGAGTCGCCGACGATGAGCTCGGTATCCCGCTCGGTGGCGCGCGCGCAGCGTACCGAGACGTCCCGGCCCAGGATGCTGTCCCGGAGTCGGACCGGACCTTCGACGTGGACCCGCTCGAGAAGAATCGAGCGGCGAACGGCACAGCCCTCGAGCACCGACCCCGAACCGATCGCCGTGCCCGGCCCGATCCGGGTCCCCGCCCCGACCCGGACGTTCTCGCCGAGCACGGCGGGGCCCTCGATCTCCGCCCCGGAGTCCACCACGGACCCCGGGCCGATCCCGACCGGTCCGCGCAGGACCGCTCCGGGACGGACCTCGCCCTGGTTGACCAGCCGATCCGGTCGGAGCGAGGCGAGAACTCGTTCGTTCGCCTCGAGGAGGTCCGCCGGTAGGCCGGTGTCTTTCCACCAGCCCGAGACCCGCTGGACGGTGACCGGGCGCTGTCGTTGGACCAGCCCCCAGATCGCCTCGGTGATCTCGAGCTCGTTCCGGGCGGACGGCGTGAGCCCGTCGATCACCTCGAAGATCGACGGCGTGAACAGATAGACGCCGACGAGCGCGAGGTCGCTCTTCGGGTTCCGGGGCTTCTCCTCGATGGAGACGATCCGGTCGCCCGCGAGCTCCACCACGCCGTACTGCCGTGGGTCCGCGACGGGTGTCGCCCCGATCACCGCGTCCGGACGGGAGGTCTCGTACGCCCGCACGAACCCTCCGACGCCCTCCTGGAGCAGATTGTCGCCGAGGTACATCACGAACGGCTCGTTGCCGAGGAATTCGCGCGCGCAGGCGACGGCGTGGGCGAGCCCCTTCGGGGTACCCTGATGCACGTAGGTCACGTCGAGGCCGAACGCACGGCCCTCGCCGACCGCCTCCTGGATCCCCTCGTGCACCGGGCCCAGCACCAGTCCGACCTCCCGGATGCCTGCCGACCGGAGATGGTCGAGGCCGTAGAACAGGATCGGGCGATTCGCGACCGGGATCATGTGCTTGTTCCCGGTGAAGGTGAGCGGCCGGAGCCGGGTCCCGTAGCCCCCGGCGAGCAGCAACCCTTTCACGCGCGGACCTCCGCGACGAGCTGGGCGATCCCGGACCGCCAGGAGGTCAGCGGGAGACCGAGCGTCCGGGCCCGGGCCGGCACGAGGCCCCCTCGCAGCGGCCGCGGGGCGTGGCCACCGCCCGTCGGCGCCTCGGCGAGACGACCGGACGAGACCTCGACCGGACGCCGCGCGTAGACCGAGAGCAGTTCGGAAGCGAATTCGAACGGGGTGGTCGGCTCGGGCGACGCCACGTGGACCACGCCCGAGACCCTCGCCGCGATCAGGCGGTCGAGGGCGGTCGTGATGTCCGGGATCCACGTGGGGGTGATGACCTGGTCCGTGTACATCGGCCACATCGACCCTTCCCGATACCGGGCCAATAGGCGGCGCGCGAAGTCGGCCTTCGGCGGGAAGGGCCCCCGGTACGGATACGCGATCCGGACGACCGCCGTCGTCGGGTCCGCCTCGATCGCCCGTCGCTCGCCCTCGCTCTTCGTCCATCCGTACCAGCCCACGCGGGGCGAATAGGACGAACGCTCGGCGGCCTCGTCGTAGGGACCGCTGACGCCGTCGAAGACGAAATCCGTGGAGATCTGGACGAAGAACTTGTCGGAGGCCCGCGCGGCGTCGGCGATCACGCCGGGTGCGAGCGCGTTGGTGGTCCACGCGACCCCCGTGGGAGGTTCCGAGAGTGCCGGTCGCTCCCGCTCCACGGCATCCACGTCGGTGGCTCCCGCGAAATTCACGACCACGGGTTCCCGGGCGGACCGCACGGCCCGCCGGACCGCCTCGAGGTCGGTCAGGTCGACGTCGGCGAACCGCTCGACCCGCAGACCTTCGACCCGAGGATCGCGTCGTCCCGCGGCCGCGCACGCGGAGCGGCCGTGGGCGACGAAGTGCGCGCCCACCATCGACGTCGCTCCGAAGATCAGCGCGTCGGCCAACGAAGCTCCTAGATCGGTCCCGGGTTCCCGGCGACCAGGTCCCACGAGAAGGTCCGGCCGAGCGACGGGATCCTCAGGTCGACGAACGGGACGCGTCCCTCGTCGCCGGGATCGTAGAGTTCGGTCGGGAAGTTCTGCAGCAAGAACGGATCGCTCGACAGGTTCCCGATGCAATGGAGGACGCCCGGCGGGATCGTGACCACATGCGAGCCCGCCTTCGCGGCATCCGGCGTTCCGTCACGCGCCGCGTACGTTGCGCCGACCATGCGAACGACCGCGAGGCGGTCCCGGGTCGGCGAGTCCTCCCGACGGTCGAAGAGCGCGAGGATCATCTCACCGAGGACCACCACGAATCGGTCGGTCTGGATCCGGTGGACGTGCCACCGGTCGACGTCCCGGAAGTGCCCGGGCCGGGTGAGCGAGGAGTAGGACATACGGAACGGAGCGCGGACCGGCGGCGGGTCGTCGTCCCGCAGGGTCTCGACGAGGAATCCCCGAGCGTCGAGGTGGAACGTCCGGGGGAGCGTCGCGACCCCGGCGATCCGGATCTCGGGGGGTTCGACCGGTACCACCGTTCCGGCCTCCGAGATCGTGCCGGGGTGATCCGTCATGCGGATGCTCCGGGGGTGGGCGCGACCAGCGGCGACCACCAGGACTCGTGGGTCGCGTACCATTCCACGGTGGCCGCCAGTCCCTCGTCGAACGTCACCCCGGGTCTCCATCCCAGCTCCTGTCTCAAGCGCGAAGGATCGAGCGCGTACCGGCGATCATGCCCGAGCCGGTCGGGGACCCACTCGATCGAGTCGTCTCCGCGCCCCAGCTGGCGCAGGAGCCGGCCGACGACGTCGAGGTTCGAGCGCTCGTTCTCGGCGCTGACGAGATAGGTCGCGCCGATCCGCCCTTGGTGGGCGATGAGATCGATCGCCCCACAGTGATCGAGCACGTAGATCCAGTCGCGCACGTTCTTCCCGTCCCCGTAGATCGGTACCTTTCCGCCTCGCAGGAGTCGGGTGATCGCGAGCGGGATGAGTTTCTCGGGGAACTGGTACGGGCCGTAGTTGTTGCCCGAGTTCGAGAGCGTCACCCGCAGGCCGTAGGTCTCGTGCCACGCCCGGACCAGGTGGTCGGAGCCGGCCTTCGACGCGGAGTACGGGCCCCGCGGCAGGTACGGGGACGATTCCGTGAAGCGCGTCGGAGTGTCGAGTGCGAGCGAGCCGTACACCTCATCGGTCGAGACGTGATGGAATCGGGGCACGTCCCGGTGACGGCACGCCTCGAGCAGGATCGCCGTTCCGAGCACGTTCGTCTCGACGAACGGGAGGGGACCCGCGACGGCGCGGTCGTTGTGGGACTCCGCGGCGAGATGAACCACGAGGTCCACCCCCCGAACGGCCCCGTCCATCGCGGTCGCGTCCGCGATCGACTGCTCGAGAAACCGGAAGCGGGGACTCGACGAAAGGTCTCCGAGCGACTCCCGGCGGCCGGCGTACGTGAGCGAGTCCACGACCGTGACAGAGTCCTCCGGGTGGTGCTCCAGCCAGTAGTGCACGAGGTTGGAGCCGATGAACCCCGCGCCCCCCGTGATGACGACGTTCATGCCGGCGGGCCGGCATTCCGGTCCCCCTGATATCTTGGTCGTGCCCGAGGCCGCCGGGGCGGAATGCGCTGGCTCCCGTCCGCTAGCTCCCGGAAGCCGATGCGCCGGGCCCGGAGCGGGCCGCTCGCCGGGTGATCGCCCGCTCGTACGCGGCGAGGAACCGCGTCGCCTGCCGCTCGACCGTGTACTCGCGGACTGCCTCCCGCCCCCGGGCGCCCATCGCCCGACGGACCCCCTCGTCCTCGAGCCGATGCAGGGCCGCGACGAATTCCTCGTCGGAGTCCACGCAGATCCCGCTGCCGGTCGCAGCGAGCTCGGGGGCGGCTCCGGTGCGGAAGGCGACGAACGGCCGGCCCATCGCCATCGCCTCAAGGAGGAGGAGCCCGAACCCTTCGTACGAGCTGCCGAGCAGGACGGCGTCGGCCGCGTGGAGGTCGTCGAGTACTTCAGGACGGGGCAGCAGGTCCCGGAGGACGACGTCCGCGTCGAGCTGCTGGGCCAGCCGTGCGATCGCGGCGCGATCGTATCGGCTCCCCGCAAGATCGCGGCCGGCCGCGACAAGCCCCCAGCGCCCTCGGGTGCTCGCGACCGCCCGAACCAGCCGGTCGACCCGCTTGTTCTCGTAAAAACCACCGATGTAGGCTCCCACGAGTGGGGATTTCAGCCCCCATCGCGCCCGGACGGAGAGCGGATTCGCCCGGGGTCCGTTGAACTCGTCGAGCGAGATGCCGTTGGGGATGAGGTCGATCGCCGTCGGGTCGACCCCCCACGCGAGGAGCTGGTCGCGTTCGTGGGCGGTGATCGCGGTGTAGATATCGAGCTCCCGGATCCGCCGTGGGAGGTACCGCTCGAAGTACCACCGGTCCCAGACGCGACGATGCATCTCGTACTGGTAGAACCCATGGCCGGTCATCACTTGGGGCCACGCGAAACTCCCGGCGCGGGGGAGGTAGAAGTCTGCGCACCAGACCCGGTTGCCGCTCAGATGGAAGACGTCGGCCGGTAGGTGACGCAGGGTGCGCAGGTATCCCCGGGGAATATGGAACGGTCCGAACCGCCACATCGGGAGTCGGAGGACCCGGACTCCCTCCAGCACCTCCTCGCGCGACGAGCCGGGATCCCGCCGCGTTACGACCGTGACGTCGACCCCTCGCCGGGTGAGCTCCTCCGCGAGTCCCTGCACGAGCCGTTCGACCCCTCCGACGGAGGGGTAGTAGCTGTGGCAGGCGACGACCAGTCGCACGACCTTCCTACGGCGCCCGCGGGAAAAGACGTTCGCTTGAACGGAGCAACGCTTATCGACCGGTGTCCACGGATATCCCTCAGGCGGCGATGGCCGGGGCACCGAGTTCGCGCACCGAGCCGGGCTACCCGGACCCGGCCCCGACCGGTCCTGCGCCGCGGGGCCCGATGCCGACGGTCAGCGTGATCGTCGCCGCGCATGCTCGCGTTCAGTTCCTCAAGGAAGCGGTCGCGTCGGTCGTGGCCCAGGCCCCCGACGAGGTGCTCGTGGTCAAGTATACGCGCGACCCCGAGTTGGATCGCGAGCTGACCGATCTCGGCGCGGTTGTACGCCAGAGCCAGCAGCCGTTCCAGGGCGGCAAGGTCGCCGACGGGATCGAGTGGGCTCGGGGCGACGTGGTCGCGCTCCTCGACGACGACGATGTATTCCTTCCCGGGAAGGTGGGTCGGCTTCGCGAGACGTTCGCCGACCCCCGGGTGATCTTCTACGCCAATCGGTACCTTCCGTTCACCGAGACCCCCCCGCCGAGGCAAGGGTACGGACCGGTCCGCCTCTTCCGCACTGGCGAAGGAAATCAGTTCCGGGCGGGCCTGCGGCCCGCCCTCGCGAGCTGCATCGCGGCCCGCCGGGCAACGATGCTGCCGTCGCTCGAGGTCCTTCGCGGTCTCACGATCGCCGACCACACGATGTTCATGCTGGCGGTCGCCGCCCGGCAGTGGATGGCGATGGACCAGAGCGTGCTCACCGGCTATCGCGTCGGTCGGGTGGCCGGCGCGCTTCGGCCGGCGCAATCGATCTGGAGTCGACCCGGAGCCAGTGCCGAACACGACATCGAGTGGATGCTCGACCTCCTCGACGCCCAGCCGGACGGCGTCCGTGCGACGCTCAACCCAATGGTCGCGAACGCGGTCATCCACCTCGTCTTCCTGACGGGGGACACGCGGTTCCATGAGTACCGCCGAACGATGCGGGCGATCCTGAACGGCGTCGGGGTCCGCCGGCCCTTGATCGTGCCCTCCACCCTGATGTTCGCCTACCCCGTGTCGCCGCGTCTCGCGATCTCGCTCAACCGGGTGTGGAAGTCGCTCGTGGGGTACCATCATCACCAGGGCTGAGGCGGTCGATGGCGGACGCGGAGCGAACGGACGGGCCGGTGGAGGCTCGCTCCGCCGGGACGCCGTTCGTATCCGTCATCGTCACGGCGCACGACCGTCGGGAGTTTCTGCGCGAGGCGGTCGAGTCCGTCCTGGCCCAGACGCTCGATCCGTCGGAGTACGAGATCCTGGTCGTGAAGTTCCGAGCGGATCCCGAGCTCGACGCCTGGCTGGTGGCGCAGCGGCCGCGGGTGCGGACCCTCACCGATCCGGGCCTTCCTCGACTGGGCCAGAAGTTGGCGCGAGGGATCGAGCTCGCACGCGGAGAGGTCATCTGCTTCCTCGAGGACGACGACCGCTATCTGCCCGAGAAGCTCGCCGCGATCTCGGCTCGGTTCCGGGCCGATCCCTCGCTCGTGTACTTCCGGAACCGGAACCTGTGCATCGACGCCCAGGGTCGCCGACTCCTGGGTCCGTACGCCCGGAGGGCGGCGCACGAGCTCGTGCTCGCCCCCGGGGAGCTTCAGGACCTCGCGATCGTCGACTTCATCCGGCACTACGGGGCGGAGGGGAATTCGGCGATCGCCGCGCGTCGTTCGGTGCTGCTCCCGCATCTCGAGCGCCTCGCCGAGTTCTCGACGTCCACCGACTGGGTGCTCTTCGTGGGTGCGCTGGCCGCGGTCGGCACGCTCGTCGTCGGAACCTCCCCTTTGAGCGAGTACCGCCTGCACGGGAGCCTCTCGCAGAGCCCGACCCATTCCGGGCGTCAGCGGCTGGGCGAGGAGATCGTGCGGAGCGGCGACGCGGTGCTCGCCATCGCTCTCGGAACCCGGGCGGAACGGGCCGCCCGATTCCTCCGGGGCCGGGGCTCGGTCAACTGGTATCTCATCGATCCCCAGGCCCCGCGACCTTCGCTCGAGAAGATCCGGGACGCGGCCTGGCCCTCCTGGCTGCGTCGCGAACCGACGTTCCTCATCCCGATCGGCTGGTGCGGGCTGCGCGCGCTCGCTCCGAACGCGGCCTCGAACGCCTATTGGGGGTACCGGCAGCGGGATTCCGCGCGCCAAGGTTGGCGGTCGGACACCCAAGGTGCGGCCTCGGGGTCCGGCCGACCGGCTCCTATGGATCCCCGCGCTCCCTGACGAACCGAGAGAGCTTTGTGGTCGGAACGCCAACGGGCGGAAGGTCGTCCGATCTCCTTGGACGCGAGGGAACTCGTCGATGCGAGCGGTGGTCACGGGAGCGGCGGGCTTCCTCGGCTCCCACCTGACCGACCGTCTGCTGGCGACCCGATGGGACGTCGTGGGCATCGACAATCTCCGCACGGGCCGGCTGACGAACCTTCGGGAGGCCCGGACGAATTCGCACTTCCGGCTGCAACGACTCGACCTCGCGCACCGCGCCGGGCTCCCTTCCGCGGATCGGTACTATCATCTCGCGAGCCCGGCGTCCCCCCCGGCCTACCAGCGGGACCCGATCGGCACGCTCCGGGTCAACTCGCTCGGCACCCTCCACGTTCTCGATGCCGCGCGGCGGGCCGACGCCTCCGTCCTCCTCGCGTCGACGAGCGAGGTCTACGGCGACCCGGAAGTCCACCCCCAACCGGAGTCCTACTGGGGACATGTGAACCCGATCGGTCCCCGCAGCTGCTACGACGAGGGCAAGCGGTTCGCCGAGGCGTTGGCGGTCGCGTATCGCCGACAGTACGGCCTCGACGTTCGGATCGCTCGCATCTTCAACACCTACGGCCCTCGGATGTCGCCGACCGATGGCCGCGTCATCTCGAACTTCATCGTGCAGGGGCTGCGCGGCGAGCCGTTCACGATCTACGGACGGGGGGATCAGACGCGCTCGTTCTGCTACGTCTCGGACCTCATCCGGGGCTTCGAACGCCTGATGGAGGTCGCACCGGGGGTCCCGACCCCGATGAACCTCGGGAATCCCCGGGAGCTTTCGGTCCGGGAGGCAGCCCAGCTGATCGCCCGGGCCCTCGGGATCCGAGCCCGGTTCCGGTTCCGCCCGCGGCCCGAGGACGACCCGAAACAGCGATCGCCCGTGATCCGGAGCGCTCGCCGCCATCTCGGGTGGCAGCCCGAAGTGACGTTCGAGGAGGGCCTCGCGGCGACGGTCGCGTACTTCCGCTCGATCGCGACGCCGGGACGGAGGGCTGCGTGACGCGCGGCGGCAGCCCGGCGGTTCGGGTCGGGATCGTGGGCCTCGGCTACATGGGTCTCGCGACGGGACTGGGGTTCGCGGCGCACGGCGCTTCGGTCGTGGGCTACGACGTGAAACCCGAGATCCGACGGTCGATCGAGCTCGGGAGGTCCCCGTACCGGGAATCGGGACTGGGGGCCCTGCTGCGGGCCCAGCGTCGGTCCGGCCGGCTGCGCGTCGTCGAGACTCCGCGCGACCTGGTGGGCGCCGCGGACGGCATCTTCCTGTGCGTTCCGACCCCGGCCGGCCCGACCGGTCGGATCGATCTCCGACCTCTCGAGGGGGCGGTCCGGGATCTCGGGAGCGCGCTCCGCGATACCCGCGGCTACCGGATCGTCGTGGTGAAGAGCACGGTGGTTCCCGGGACCACCGAATCGCTCGTCGCCCCCGAGCTGCGACGTCGCTCGAAGCGACGGCCGGAGGGATTGGGCGTCGCCTCGAACCCGGAATTCCTCGCGGAGGGTTCCATGGTCCACGACGCGGTCTCCCCCGAGCGGATCGTGGTCGGGACGCGGGACGCCCGGGCCCTCGCGTGGCTCCGGCGCGCGTACCGGCCCTTCGGTGCGCCGATCCTCGCCCTGACCCCGTCGGGGGCCGAGCTCGTGAAGTACTCGTCCAATGCGTTCCTCGCGCTGAAGGTGTCGTTCGCGAACGAGGTGGCTCGGCTCGCCGATCGCCTCGGCTCGAACGTCGACGAGGTCTTGGAGGCCGTGGGCCGCGACTCGCGGATCGGACCGCGCTTCCTGCGCGCCGGGCCGGGCTTCGGCGGCAGTTGCTTCGAGAAGGATCTGCGAGCGTTGGCGGCCCGATCGCGCGAGCTTGGGGTCCGGTTGCGATCGGCCGAGGCCGCCTTGCGCATCAATGAGGAGCAGCTCGCCTACGTCCTCGGGCTGATCCGGGCGGCCGTCGGCTCGCTCCGCGGCAAGCGGATCGCGCTCCTGGGTCTCGCCTTCAAGGCCGGCACGGACGATGTCCGGGAGACCCGCGCCCTCCCGATCGTGCAGCGGCTGGTGGCCGAAGGGGCCCTCGTTCGTGGCCACGACCCCGGAGCCCTCGACAACTTTCGAAGGCTGTGGCAACGCGAAGCGGGCCGCGGGCGCGGTCGTCTCGATTTGGTGAGTTCGGTCGACGAAGCGCTCGAGGGCGCGGACGCGGCGGTCCTGCAGGCCGACTGGCCCGAGTACTCTCGCTGGTCGGCCCGATGGACGCGTCGCATGCGTCACCCGGTGCTGCTCGACCTGCGACGGGCGGTCGACCGCGAGCGGGTGGCGGACAGCGGGCTCACCGTCATCGGACTCGGCGCGGGGGTCTTCCCTCGGATACGCCGCCACGGTGGGGGTGGGGGCCGATGAAGGTCGTGATCCCCGCCGCCGGTCTCGGCACCCGATTCCTCCCGGCGACGAAGAGCCAGCCCAAGGAGATGCTCCCGATGGTGGATCGCCCGATCATCCAGTACGTCGTGGAAGAGGCCGTCGCCGCCGGCGCGGACGACATCCTGATCGTCACCGGCCGGGGCAAGCGGACGCTCGAGGACCACTTCGATCTCAGCCCGGAGCTGGCGCGGCGGGAGGATTCGCCCGAGCTGCGGCAGCTGGACGAATTGAGCCGCCGGGCGCGGATCCACTTCGTTCGGCAACGCGAGCCGAAGGGGCTCGCGAACGCGATCGAGTGCGCGCGCTACCACACCGGCGCGGAGGCGTTCGGGGTGCTGCTCGGGGACACGATCAACGTCTGCGATCCGCCGCTCCTGCGCCAGCTGTGGAACCGCTACGAGAAGTACCGCGCCCCGGTGCTCGCGATCGAGGCGGTCCCGGACGAGAAAGTGCAGGACTACGGGATCGTCGCGGGTCCCGAGGTCGAACCGGGCGTGTTCCGGCTCGAACAGCTGGTCGAGAAGCCGACGCTCTCGAAGGCGCCGAGCCGGCTCGGGCTCACCGGCGCCTACGTCCTCACGCCCGAGGTCTACGACGCGATCGACCGGACGCGTCCGGACCCCCGGGGAGAAGTGCAGCTCACCGACGCGCTCCAGCGGCTCGCGGGCGAACGGCCCGTCTACGGCGCGACGTTCGTCGGCACGCGCTACGATATCGGGGACCGATTCCTCTGGCTCAAGACGAATCTGCTGTTCGCCTGGGACTCGCCGGAGCTGAGGACCCGGCTCCGGCCGGTGGTCGAGTCCCTGCTCCGGGACGAGCCGCCGCACTGACCCGGCCGTTCGCCGGCCCCAGAGGAATGGTAATGTGCACGGCGCCTCCCGGCGATCCGATGGTCGACCCGGAACCGGCGGAACCTTCCGCCCCGGAGCCCGTCTCCGTCCGCGCGGACGACGTCCGCGCCGCGCGGCTTCGGTGCGAGGTTTGCGGGCGGGTCACGGTCCACCGGATCCTGCACTGGGATCGTGGGCGACAGGCGTCACGGGTCCGGCGCGAGGGCGTCGCCCGGTGCCGGGAGTGCGGCGCGACGCACCCGTTCGAGGTCCGCCCGGTGGCGGAGACCGAGTTCGATCTGATCGTTTCCCGGGGGGCCGGGTCCGAGCGACTACGGGTGAAGCGGCCCTCGTCCGACCGCCTCGAGGTCGGGCAGGAGTTCCCGGATCTGGACCCGCCGCTTTCGATCCGACGGATCGTCCGATCGAGCGGCGTTGCCGTCGCGGAGGCGTCGGTCGCCGAGGTCGCGAGCGTCTGGGTCGTCCCCGCGCTCGAGGTCCGGCTCCGCGTCTCCGTCGTCGAGGGTGCTCGGACGCGGTCCGCCGAATGGGTGGTGGCACCGGACACCGAGATCTCGATCGGGCAGGAGTTCGACGTCGAGGATGGCCGGGTGCGCGTGGTCGCCCTGCGGGCCCAGGGGCGGACCTGGCGGTTCGCCGACGTGAGGTTCCCGGCTCGGGAGGTGCAGCGGGTCTACGGTCGCCGGACGGAAAGGCCACCGGCCGGCAGGAGGGACTGGAGGAGAGGACGCGGCACGCTGAGATCGCGGGCGAGCGTTCGTTCGACCTCGGAGCGGTCCCGCTCCTCCCCCGGCGTGAGGAGGACCCGCACCTCCCCGAGCCGCCGGACCGCCGGCGGCGGAGCGGCCGTCCAGCGCGTTTCGCTCTCGTAGGAGATCGTGCCGAGCGCGAGCTCGAGCGGGAGGTCGCGCAGTACGTTCTTCGTCCCCCGGATCACCCACGCCCCGCGCGCCACGAACTCACCGCTCTCGCTCGACTTCGACACCTGGTCCGGGGTCACCCAGAAGGCCGACGCGGACGCCAAGCCGGCGCGCCAGGCCTTCGAGTACGCCACCGCCCACTGGCCGGCTTCCCGCAACGTAGTGTCCGTCAGTTCGGCCGCGCCGGCCGCAGGATGCTTCACCACCACGCTCGCCGCGCCGTGCAGATCCGCGTGCACGTAGACATCCCCGTCCTTGAGGTGGCGCTTCACGATGAGGTCGTTCGTCGACGCGTCCCGTCCCCCGACGACCACGGCGCCCTCCGAGCTGACGAACCACCGATATTTCTCGAACCAGTGGACCCGCTGGCGCCCCGGCGTGGGCATCGAGCGTCGGACGGTGGGCCGCGCTTCGGCCCCGGGCCGGGCGAGGCGGGACTCCGTCTCGGCGAGGGCCCCCCGGGCCCCGGCGAGCTTCGCCTGGGCTCGCTTCGCCTCTTCGAAGACCTCCTGGGCCGAGGCTCGAGGACTCTGACCCCGGCGCAGGGAGACCTTCGTGCCTCCGAGCTCGAGCTCGAGCGGGGCGTCGGAGTCGCCGGTCGAGGAGGATCGCGCGAGCGCCGCCTCGGCCTCCGCGTAGTGCGCATAGATCGCCTCCGCCCGCCCCTTGAGCGCGGCGATCGTCTCGGCCAGCTCGCTCACGGCCGCGCGCTGCTGTGCGGCCAGACGCTCGAGGCTTTCGCGCGCCTGGGTGGCCGCTGAATCTTCGGGGGTCGGGAGCGGCCGGATCATGGTCGCGAAGTACTCGTGGGCCGCCTCGGAGAAGGTCGCTCGGTCGGCTTCGGTCGCGCCGGCCACCTCGCGCCACCGCCCGGACGAGTAGGGGGTCGCATCCACCGGCGTCGCGTCGTGGAAGTAGAGGTGCCCGGTGGGGTGGTCTCCGACCTCGGCGACCAAGCGCGCGAGCTCCGCGTGCAATCGCGGGGCGAATTCGCTCGATCGCGGGGCGGCCGCCTCGGAGGGGTTCCATCCGAGACGTGCGATCAGCTCCTCGGCGACCGGTCCGCCCAGCGCGAGCCGGGCGGCGAGCGTGCTCGCGAGGTCGGTGCGGGAGCGCTCGAGCTCGCTCGCGATCTCCGCGATCCCGAGGGTCCACGGGTCCGATCGGACGGGCGGCGGGACGTACTCGGACCCCGGGCGGACCGTGCGGTGGGCCCAACGTCGGGGACGGGCGACCGCGAGGATCTTCCCCTCGCGCACGACCAGGAGATTCCCCGAGCCAAAGATCTCGAGGATCAGGAGGATCTCGGACGGCTCGGCGGCGCGGCCCCAGGCGAGCTGGAGGATGCGCTCGCCTCCGGGTTCGGCGACGCGGCGGAGGGTCGCACCGGTGAGCAGCCGACGCAGCTCTTTCGCGAGCGGCGACAGCTCCTCCGCGTGCTGGGGGCCCTCGGTGAGGAGCGCGGCGTACCGCCCGGGAACGAAGACGAGCTCCCGGCGCCCGGTCCCGGCCGCCCGTACGACGATCGACCATCCGCCGGCGGGCAGGTCGAACACCTTGTCGAGGTGCGCCGGACCGAGGGCCCGGAGCTCGCGCACGACGGCGAGCGTGTCGAGCGCCGTGAACCGGTCCTTCGGGGTCGGTTGCGAGGTCATGCGGTCTCTCCCCCGATGGAGGAATGGACCGACCACGATTCCTTAAGGGTTGGGCGGACTCCGCCCGCCATGGCCGCGCGC
>JASHUJ010000195.1 GCA_030040035.1 Thermoplasmata archaeon | reverse complement strand
GACGGCCACGGCCACGGCGTCGATGACGGGTCTCGATCCCCGCGGCGATCAGCACCACGTCGCGCGGGTCTCGGTCGCCGCGAACTTCGGGGGAGTCGCGTCCGGGGTCCTCGTGAGCGGGTTCCTCGTCGAGTACGCGCCCGCCCCGACCGTCCTCGTCTTCCTGGTCCTGATCGCCGCCAGTCTCATCGGGATCGTCCTGGTCGGCGCGACCCCCGAGACCGTCGTCCGGACCCCCGGGGCGCCGAGCCGGCGGGTCCAGCGCCTGTCGGTCCCTCCGGCGATCCGCCGTCCGTTCTGGGTCGCGGCGGGCGCGCTCGCCGCCTGCTACGCGATCTACGGCTACTTCGCGGCCATCGCTCCGACCTTCCTTCCGGTGACGCTCGGCATCGGGAACGCGGCCGCGTCGGCCGGAGTCGTCGCCCTCATGTTCGGCCTCGCGGCGGTCTCCCAGCTCGGCTTGGGCCAGGTCCGCGACCGTCGGGCGCTCCTGATCGGCCTCCCGATCATCTTCGGTGCGACGATCGTCCTGACGCTCTCGGTGCCGCTCGCGTCGCTCCCCGGCCTCGCCCTCGGGGCCGCGATCCTCGGGATCGGGGTCGGGTTCGCGTTCATGGGGAGCGTCACGCTCGTCGATCGGGTCGCGCCGCCCGCCGTGCGCGGCGAGATCCTCTCCTCGTTCTACATCGTCGGCTACCTCGCGCTGGCGGTTCCGACGATCGGCATCGGCGAGACGGCGGTGCGGCTGGGGCTGCCCGACGCCGCGGCCGCCTTCGGTCTCGCCCTCGGCCTGGCGGTGGCCGTCCTGTACGTGCTCACCCGTCGAACCCCGACCCCGCCCGGCGGAGAGGGATGGCCCAAAGGGACCTCCTAGCGGCGCGGCCGACGCGGCTCCGGTCGTTGGGTTCCCCGTCGTGCGAGCCTGTGGCACGAGCCCGCCCGACCCCCGTGCGATTTATGAGGCGGGGCGGGTTGGTTCTAGCGCCACGGCTTACGTAGGGGCCGGACCATGACGGACGCCGAATCTCGGTACGAGCGGATCGAGGTGCCGGAGGAGCACCCCGAGGAACGGATCACGGACTTCCGCGAGGTGCTGCACTCCTACAGCCGCGAGGAGGCGATGCTCGAGGGCCAGCGCTGCCTCCAGTGCGCGCTGCCGTTCTGCGTCGAGGCGTGCCCGATCACCCAGGACTGCCGAGGGTACATCGGCCTCGTGGCGAACGGGCGGTTCGACGAGGCCGCTCGGCTCACCCTGCGCGAGAACCCGCTCGCGACGACGCTGTGCAAGGTCTGCTACCACTACTGCGAGGACGCCTGCGTCATGAAGGGCCGTGGGGTCCCGATCGCCATCCGCCACCTGAAGCGCGCGGCCCTCGAGTTCGGCCAGTCCGGGCTCGAGTACGTCCCGAGCGCGCCGCGCCACCAGCGGGTGGCCATCCTGGGGGCGGGCCCGACCGGGCTCATGGCGGCCTGGGAGCTGTGCCTGCGCGGCTATTCCGTCACGGTCTTCGAGAAGCAGCGGGCGGTCGGGGGCCAGGCCGGTGCGATCCCGCATTATCGGATGCCGAACCACGAGCTCCTGATCGATCTCCAGCGGTTCCGCCGGTTCGACCTGACGTTCGTCG
Organism: Thermoplasmata archaeon; assembly: GCA_030040035.1. GTDB lineage: Archaea > Thermoplasmatota > Thermoplasmata > Lutacidiplasmatales > UBA184 > Lutacidiplasma. The sequence continues at coordinate 8,781 of JASHUJ010000195.1, read as the reverse complement.
AAGGTCGGGCGGGCGGCGTGGACGTGACGCCCGAGAGCCTCCTTCAGGAGGGATACCGCGCGGTGCTCGTCTCGATCGGCGCGTCGCGCGCCGGTTTCCCGGGCATCCCGGGAGAGAACCTCCCCGGCGTGATCCCGGCGCTCGACTACCTGTACGACGTGAACCAGGGCCGGCCCGTCATCCTCGGTCGGCAGATCGTGGTCGTCGGCGGCGGCGACGTCGCCGTGGATGCGGTGCGGACCTCGCGGCGCCTCGCCCCCGCCGCGTCGGTCACGATGGCCTACCGCCGGACCCGCGGGGAGTCGCCCGCGGGCGAGGAGGAGATTCGGGAGACCGAGCCCGAGGGGATCGAGTTCAAGTGGTTGCTCTCCCCGCTCGAGATCCGCGGCAAGGACCACGTCGAAGCGATGGTCTTCCAGCGGATGGAACTGAGCGCGCCCGACCATTCCGGACGGCGCGCCGTCGTCCCGATCGCGGGCGCCACGGAGACGATCGAGTGCGACACCGTCATCATGGCGATCGGCGAGAAGGCCGACCTGACCGGCTTCCCGAAGGAACTCGGACTCAAGATCGGCAACAAGGGCTGGCCCGAGGGGGGCAACGCGGACTACAGCACGGAGGTCCCGGGCGTGTTCGCCGCGGGGGGCCGGTCGGTCGTCCACGCGATGGCGGCCGGAACCAAGGCGGCGGTCGCGATCGAGGCGTACCTCTGCCAGACCGAAGGGCGTCCGGTACCGCCCCGTCTGGACCCGTTCGGCGAGGGCGAAACGCCCCCGGCGGTCCCCGACGGGTACTCGGGTCCCGTCTGGAAGCCGTAGGCCGTTCCCGGCCGGCAATCGCCGGAGCCGGGGCGGCCCAAGTTCCACGATTGTCGGACTCGGTCCAGCCCGGTTCCGTCCGTCCAAGACCTAGTACATCTACCCCCGCCTCGTCGACCGGGTTGGGTGAAGCGAAGTGAAGGGTGCTCCGAGGCCGGGCGCGGATGCCGCCTCCTTCCCGAAGATCGTGGCGCGGTCGAGGTCGAGCGCCTAGCGGCGCTCCGACCGCACGCACCGCGGACGCCGCTGGGTCTTCCCGTCGTTCCGAGATCGGACGCCGCTCGAAGCTCTCCGTTCCATGTTCCTTTCCGCCGGCTCGGCCACCTCCTCGCTCGGGCACTGGGCCCTCGATTGGATCACGCTCTCGCTGGCGATCACCTGGACCGTCGCCGGCCTGCTCCTGGTGCTGCTCGGCTGGCTCACGTTGCCCCGGCGGCACCGGCGGGACACGACGGGTTCCCGGCGAGCCTCCGCCACGGCCCGGATCGTCGGGGGGAGCCTCCTCGCGGCCACCGCCACCTTCGTCGCCGCCTATACCCTGCTCCGAGGGGAAGGTTGGGCGACGGCCGGTGGGCGGGTCGTCCTGCCGGCGTTGACGGAGCTGGGTCGGCTCGTCGTGACCCTGCCGATCATCGCGGGGTTCGCGTGGATCGGTCGCGGGGTCGTCGAGCTCGGCGCGCTCGTGGTCGATCTCGGTCGCATCGCCGGCGACTGGCTCGTCCCCCAGCTCCGGGCGATCTGGGCCGGCCGGCCGTACGCGATCGTCAATCTGACGGCGCTCGCCGTCGTCGCCGCGGTCGGCGGCTTCGCGGGCTGGCTGAGCACCTCCTCCCGCTGGCGCGTCTCGGGCGTGTTCACGTACCTCGGCCTCGACCTGGTCGCCCTCGGGCTGATCGGATTCTCGATCCTCATGATCGAGAGCTCGCGCGGGCTGCTCGCGGCCGGCCTCGGGGTCGTGCTGATCGGGGTGGAGATCTTCGGGCTCGTCCTGTTCCTCGCCTACCAGTTCTACACGCTCGAGTACATCGCCGGTCGCGACGTCGAGGACCGGTCGGATGCCGGGACGATCGACCCGGACTGGACGCCGTTCGTCCTCGTCCAGGTCGCGTGCTTCAACGAGCCGCCCCGCATCGTCGAACAGACCCTGGCCGCGGTCGGCCGCCTTCGCTACCCGAAGGACCGCTACGCCGTCCAGCTCGTCGACGACTCGACCGACCCCGCGCTGCTCGATCGGCTCGCCGAACTGTGCGCGTCCCTCGGAGTCGCGTTCCAGCACCGCGTCGCGCGCCGGGGCTTCAAGGGCGGAGCCCTCAACGACGCCCTCGCCGCGTTCGAGCGCACGCCGGACCTCGTCGCAATCGTCGACTCGGACTACGTGGTGGACCCCGAGTTCCTGCGCGTCGCGGTCGCGCCGTTCCGCGATCCCGGCGTCGGGTTCGTCCAGACGCCCCAGGCGTACCGGAACGCCGTGTCGGGGACGTTCGCCCGGTGGTACGCGCTCGCCGACGCCTACTTCTACCAGGTCATCCAGCCGGTCCGCGCCCGGGTCCAGTCGCTGATCTTCTGCGGGACGATGGGCGTGCTGCGGGTCTCGGCGCTCCGATCGGCGGGCGGCTGGTCCGAGGTCTGCGTGACCGAGGACGCGGAGCTCTCGCTGCGGATGCTGTCGAAGGGCTGGCGGGGGGTCTACCTGCGGCGCACCCTCGGCTGGGGCCTCGCGCCCGAGGAGATGAGCGCGGTGCGCTCCCAGCACCGCCGCTGGGCGTTCGGGGGCCTCCAGATGCTGCGCATGAACCGCGAGAGCCTCGACGCGCCGACGCTGACCGCGCGGCAGCGCCGCGACTTCCGCCTCGGCGGCGTCTTCTGGATGGACGGGCTCTTCATCAGCGCCCTCACCGCGTCGCTCGCGGCGATCGTCGTCGCGAGCTGGTTCGACATCTCGCTGCCCCTCCAGTCCACGGCGGCGGTGGCGATCGTCGCGTCGGCCCCGCTCCTTTTGATGCTGGACGGGGTGTTCAAGATCCGGATCGCGCTCCGATCGAGCACCCCGGTCCGCTACCGCGACATCTTCGGGATCATGGGCTTCTGGTTCGCGATCAAGATCAACGACCTTCGCGCCGCGCTGCGCGGTTGGAGCGGCGCGAAGCTCGCGTTCGTCCGGACGCCCAAGGAACCCGGCGTGACCCCGACGCGGCGGCACGCGCTGCGCACCGCCATCGCGAGCTCGAAGATCGAGACGACGGTCGGGCTCTCGCTCCTCGGGCTCAGCGCGATCACCGCGTACCACTGGGGCGTGTTCACCCACTCGCGCGTCACCCTCCCCCAGTGGTTCCTGCTCGGGTGGCTCGCCTACTACGCCCTCGTCTTCCTGGCGGCGATGCTGTTCGACTACTTCTCCCAGCGAGCGCCGAGGGCCTCGACGGAACCTCGGGACGGCCCGGGCCGGAGCGCGCCCGCGGTGGATCGTGCGGTGGGCTCGGCGGCCTCCGACTCTTAGCGGCGGGCGGGGTCGGAGGATTCGCCCGGCGCGCGGGCTGCCATGCGACGGCACGGCGCGGACGGGCCCCCCGCCCGGGACATACCTTCATGTAGCCCGCGCACCCCCGGGAGACTGTCGCCTGCGGCGGTGACCGGGAGAAGGTCCGGTCGTTCTCGACGCAGAGCTAGTTCGAAGGGGGTGAACCAGAAAAGATGTCAGAGTTGACAGAGCAGCGTCTCGGCTACGGATTCGGCGCGCTCGGGGGCGTCCTCATCGCCCTCGGGGGGCTCGTGAGCCTCCTGGTCGGCGCCGCGGACCTGGTCCTCGGCCACCCGATCGGCGCCCTGGGTGCCGCGAGCGAGGCGGTGGTCTTCTTCGTGGTCGGCGGGCTCGCGTTGTTCTTCGCGTGGCTCGGTCACCACGACTGGAGCGGCCGCCCGCTCGCGAGCGGCGTCGTCCTCGTCGTGCTCGCCGTCCTCGGCTGGCTGGTGGTCGGCGTCGGCGCGGACCTCCTCGCGCTCATCGGCTCGCTGTTCGTCTTCCTCGCGGGGGTCCTGTTCCTCGTGGAACCCGCGAAGAAGGCGGCCGGCGCCGTGGTGAACGCGGCGTAGGAACGCCCGTCGTCGCCTCCGCCGGCCCCGTTCGGCTGACGGGAGCGACGGATCCAACCCCTTCTCGCCTCGATTTTTCCGGACCGGGTCCCTCGCCGAGCCTACCGAGGCGCGGTCCGTGTCACGGCGGTCTCGCGGTCCCGGATCCCCTGCCGCGTCACGACGCCGACCACCCGTACCGGTTCGGCGACGGCGACGACCGCCGCGACGGTCGCCCCCGCCTCATCCATCCGACGCAGCGCCTCCTCGGCCGACGTATCGCTGGCGAGGACGACTTCCGCCGGTTGGGCGAGCTCGGCGACCCGGGTCGTCGCCCGTCGCTCGACCGGGACGTCGAGCAGGTCCCCGAGGGGGACCCACCCCCACCACGTACCGTCCGCGTCGATCGACAAGATCGACCGGCCGTGCGCGAGGGCCGTTCGGATCGCCTCGGGCACGAGGGTCGACGGGGGGACGGCCTCCGACTGCTGGGCCGCGATCTCGCCGACCTGCGTCGAGGCGAGGAAGTACGCGCGGTACTCGTCGAGGTGCGCCGGGCTCTCGATCCGGCTCGGCACCTGCTCGGTGTAGATGTGGGAGCGTCCGGTCACGACGTACGCAACGAAGATCGCGAGCATCGCCGCGGGGAGCACGGTGTAGCTGCCGGCCATCTCCGTGACCATGATCAGGACGGCCAGCGGTGCTTTCGAGATGCCGCCGAAGAACGACATCATCCCGACGATCGAGAACACCGCCACCACGGAGAGGGGCACGAGACCGGGAAGCAGATCGTGAAAGCCCCCGCCGATCGCGGTGCCGATGAAGGCGCCGACGACGACGCTCGTCCCGAAGAGACCGGCGCTTCCCCCGCTCCCGACGACGAGCGAGGTCATGCTCATCCGCAGTAAGATCGCGGCGGCGAGGATGAGGAAGACGAGGAGCGGGAATCCCCCGGGCGAGAGGAGGCCCAGGAGCGCGACCTGGACGAACCCGTAGCCGATGCTGAGCGAGGAGAGCGCGGCGAAGTGCGCCTGTTCGGGCAGGGCGAAGTACGCGATCAGGAAGATCGACGACGCCAGGGCCGCCCCGATCGCCGGGCGCACGATCGGGTGCCCACCGCGAGCCGCGAACCACGTCTCGCTCGACCGATACATCCGAATGAACAGGAGCCCCGCGCCCCCGCAGACCACCCCGAGGACCGCGTAGAGCGGGAGGCGGACGGGGTTGAACGTGTAGTTGACGAGCGAGGCCGGGGTCGCGAACAGCGTGTGGAAGCCGAGCGCCGAGGAATAGACCGAATACGCGACGACCGAGGCGATGATCGCCGGGACGAAGACCTCGGGCTCGAAGTCGGCGGTATAGAGGATCTCGGCCGAGTAGACGGCGCCGCCCAGCGGCGCGCGGAAGATCGCTCCGATGCCGGCGCCCATCCCCGTCGCGAGCGCCACGCGTCGGTCCCGGTCGCCGAGCTGCATCACGTCCGCCCACAACGACCCGAAGCCGCCGCCGATCTGGGAGACCGGGCCCTCGCGGCCGCCGCTCCCTCCGGTCCCGAGCGTGAGGGCGCTCGCGATCGTCTTGAGGATCGGCACGCGCGCCCGGATGCGGCCCGCGCCCCGGTGGAAGGCGCGGATCGTGGCGTCGGTCCCGTGGCCCGCGATCTCGGGCGCGTAGGCCCACGCGATCGCGCCGACCAGGAAGGCGCCGAACACCATCACCAACGGCACGAGCAGGACGCGCGGGAACGAGCTCGACCAGGCGAGTTGGCTGACGGACGAGGTTCCCTCCACCGGGAGCGTGAGGCCCGCGATCTGCGAGAGGAAGAACGTCGAGGTGATCTCGATCAGCTCGTAGAACGCGATCGCCCCGAGACCGGCGACGACGCCGATCGGGACCGCGATGAGCGTCCAGCGCGCGAGATCTCGATAGACGCTCGTCCACGCGCCGGCCCGGTAGTGGCGGACGGTCCGCGACCAGCGCTCCCGAAATCCCGGAGCGCGCGGCGGCGGGCGGGAGGCCGGGTGCGCACGGGGTTGGGACGTGTCGGTCGGCGTGGCCCGCTCACCTTCGGGGATCGGGGGCCGATACGCGCGGGCGAACTTATGGAGGTCCCGTAACCGGTCGGGTAGGTCGCCCCCCGCCCCTCCTTAAATTCGTTTCCGCTGCGTGCCGGAGCCTAGCGCGCCCTCGAGAGCTGACGAGAGATTAATAAGCAGGGTCCGCGACTTTTCACAGTCGCTTAGCGTGAATCCGGGGGACCGAGCCCGTTCGGTCGATGGATTGACCGAGCGGAGGAACGACTGTCCGACGAGCAGGTAGCCGTCGAATCCCCCCCGGCCGCCGATCCCCCCACCCCTCGGGGGTCCGGCCCGGGCGCCTCCGCGCATCCCGCGCCGCGGGACCGACGCGAAGCCAACCGGATCGCCGTCGCGAACGCGCTCGCCGAGCTCGAACGACTGACGAAGGAGCTCCGCAGCTTCCGCGAAGCGGAAGTGCTGGAGCGACGCACCTCGCACGGCGGCCCTCTCCTCGAGCCGGATCTCCCGGTCGAGTCGAGCCCGCCGGGCTTCCCCGCGCTGTATCTCGGCGAACGGATCGAGACCGCGCATCGCCTGGCGCTCCAGCTCGGCGGGCAACTCGACCGCGACGGTTCGCTCAAGGGTCCGGTGCAGGAACGGGTGGCGGGCATCCATGAGGAGCTGGAGCGGGCCGCGCGGGAGCTGCAATTCCTCGTCTCGGAGGCCGGCGTCGGGTTCGACGCGGCCGCGGCCCCGCGCGACGAGCGCCCCGAGTGGGACGAGTCGGCGGAAGGCGTGATCCCATCCCTATCGTCCGGCGCGATCGCGGAGCCGCTCGCCATCTGCCCGACCGGCTTCCCCGCGGCCTCGTACCAGGACTATACCACGGACCGCTACGACCGGACCGTCGGGCGGCTCAAGTCGCGTCGCCGCCGGATCCTGGGTTGGACGCTGGGGCTCGCCGTCGGGATCTCGGCCGCGCTGGAGGTCCTCAACGTCCTCGCGCGCGAACCGATGCCCGTGCTGTGGATGGCGGTCCTACCGGTCGTCTGGCTCATCCCGGTACCGTTCTTCGTCCTCTCTTTCCGCGGCACGCAGCGGATCCTCGACCGCAACCACCTCGAAACCGGGGTGGAGGGATGAGATCGCCCACCGTCATCTTCCAGATCACGGCGATCGGGCGGAACCATCGCGCGATCGCCGAGAGCGCGCGTTCCGTGCTGTACTGGGCGCGGCACACGCCCCGGCAGGGCTACCTTCCGCGGCTCTGGCTCGTCATCGAGCCGGACGGCTACGCCTCCTCCCCGGACACGTACGAACAGCTCCGCCGCGAGGGCGCGCGGGTGCTCGTCGTGCCGTCGGACTACCGGACGCCGCTCGGGACGAGCGGAAAGGCCCGAGCGCTCCAGTACGCGGTCGAGCAACGCGGCCGGGACGGCCTCTCGAACGACCGGGTCTGGATCTACCACCAGGACGAGGAGACGTGCGTCGGGCAGGACACGCTCGCCGGGATCGCGGACTTCGTCCGGGGGCCGAAGCTCGTCGGCGTCGGGATCATCCTCTACCCCATCGATTGGACCGGATCGCCGAGCCACATCCAGGAGGTCACGCGTTCCTACGACGACTTCCGGGTGCTCGACTCGATGACCCTTCCCGGCAACCCCTCGGCCGGATTCCACGGTTCGCACATCCTCGTGCGCGCGGACGTCGAGGACTCGGTGGGCTGGGATGCGCGCGGGTATGCGCCCGCCGAGGATCTGACGTTCGAGATCCGGGTGCGGCACAAGTACGGTTCGGTGTTCGGCGTCCTCAAGGGGTTCGCGTACGAGAAAGGCGCCTTCACGCTGCGCGACCAATTGAAGCAGCGGCGCCGCTGGATGCACGGCGTCATCTGGGCGGTCCACCGCTCGCCCGAGCTCTCCGCCCGGCGGCGCCTCACGCTCTTCTATTCAGCCCTTTCCTGGTTCTCGGCGCTCCCCTCGATCGCGGTGCTGATCGCGAGCGTGGCGTTCCACTACGGCCCGCTCCTGCTCGTCACCGGCATCTTCACCGGATTCGTCTGGGTGTCGATGGTCACGGCGTACGTGGAAGGGTACCGGATGCACTCCGAGTACCTGCTGCGTCGCGTGTCGGCGTTCCGGTTCGTGGTGCACGGCCTCGTCGGCGCCTTGATCGACGCCCTCGCACCGTGGTATGCGATCGTCAGCCACCCGTCGCTGGGCGACTTCATCCTGAAGGACCGCCCGACCGGAGCCCCGGAGCTCCCCGACGTTCCGGGCGCGCCGACGGGTCTTCCCACGAGCACCCGGTCGGGCGCCGCCGTCGCGGACTCGTAGACGCGACCCCTCGCCCGGGTCTCCGATCGTCCCACGGAGCCCGCCGCGCGCGCACCATTAAATCGCCTCTCGACTTCGGGAGGCCAGCGGATGGGCTCGCGATTCTCCCACCGGCTCAGGTGGACATGGGGCGGATCTACCGAACGCGCCTCGAGGTGCTGCACGACTTCCTCGATGCCAGCCGTCGGGCCTCCCGGAAGACCCGGATCATCGGGCTCGCGAACCTGAACCCGGGCTATTTCGACAGCTACGCGAGGTTCTGCCTCGACCACCATCTCCTCGAGGCGACGCCCGAGGGCTACCACGCGACCGAGCTCGCGGACCAGGTCCTCGTCGCCATCCGGCGCGTGCTCTCGAAGACCGCCGAGCTGGACGGGGCGATCCGGTCGTTCAACGTCGTCGTCCGGCAGGATGGGGAGGCGCGCGAGCTCGCGGCTCCCCCGACCGAGATCTTCGGACCGGACGACTGGGCTGGGATCCTCGGGCGATCCGCGCCCCGGTTGTCCCTTCCGAGCGCCGGACCGCCGGGCCGAACTTCTC
>JASHUJ010000194.1 GCA_030040035.1 Thermoplasmata archaeon | reverse complement strand
CGCTCGATCGAGGAGGAGGCGCCGAGCGAGGACGGCGGGACGGAGGCGGAAGCGTGAGCGAACGCAATCGCCTGCGTTCCGTGCTGACGCTCGTCTGGCTCAACGGGATCGTTCCGATCCGCGACCAACCGCTCTACGTCCTCAACATGCTCGCGTCGCCGCTGTCGTTCCTGTTCTTCATCGCGATCGTCTCGCGCGGGGCCCTCATCGCCTACGGGATCACCGGCGGGATGATCCTCCTGATGCTCTCGGTCGGGACGGGCCTGCAATCGGACCTCACGCACTACCGGACCGATCTCAAGTTCCAGGACGTGGTGGTCGCGTCGCCGGTCGAGGCGCCCGTCTACGTCGGTGGGATGGCCCTCAGCGAGCTCGTCTACTCGCTCCCCGGCCTCGCGGTCTTCGTGGCGTTCTTCGTCGGCGCGGGGTTCGCGAGCCTCGAGAGCCTCGCCGTGCTCGCCGGCGTGCTCGTCCTCGTGTGGGCGTTCGCGAGCGCGCTCGCGTTCACGCTCGCGACCTACTTCCGCGACGTGCGCGAGACGTTCCTGTTCAGTCCGCTGATCTCGCTCGCGCTGACGGTCCTGCCGCCCGTCTACTACCCGATCTCCGCGCTGCCCAGCTGGGCGCAGACGGCGGCGCGCTTCTCCCCGACCACCTACGCCGCGGCGCTCGTGCAGGGCTCGGTCCACCTCGCGCCGCTCTCGGCGAGCGCGGCGACCCTCGACTGGGCCGTGCTCGTCGGGTTCACGGCCGCGCTCTTCGTGCTCGCGGCGGCGAAGGCGCGGTGGAAGGAGCCGTGAGCGCCCGGATCGTCCGATCGGCCGCTCCGGACGCGTTCGATTGGCGAGGACTTATCTACCGGTCGACGGGTGGGCCGCGCGATGCTTTCTTTCGCCGACCTTCGCAACTTCCCCAACACGGACGAGCGGTTCTCCCGGTGCCTCGAGTGCGGCAAGAGCCTCGTGCTGCTCCCCGACGATCGGCGGGGCGGGGTCTGCTTCGATTGCCTCACCCTCTCGATCGTGGGACCCAAGCCGTGCCCGGACTGCGGGGCGATGATCCCCGCCGAGGACCGGACGATCGGCTGCTCGAACTGCCGGTGGTACCCGCCGCCGGACTGAGCGCGCGCCGCTCGTTCCCCGCCAAGTTTATCGGCCGCTTCCTCTCGTCCGGCCCAGGGCGTGCCGAGGTGGCTCAGTCCGGTACGGCGCGAGTCTGGAAAGCTCGTGGCGGAATACGCCTCGGGAGTTCAAACGCCGAGGACGGCCGACCCGTCCCCGCGGAGATTCTCCCCCTCGGCGCCGCCCCTTCGACGCGCTCGACCGTTCCGCCGGGAGCGACGGGATGAACCTTGCGTCGGCGGAAGCGAGCCAGCGGCTCTCGGAGCTCGGCGGGATCCTTCGACGGGCCGCCCGCCCCGACGCGCTCGGCGCGACGTGCCGCTGGCTCCGGTCGACCTTTCCGAGGTACCGATGGGTCGGCGTCTACGTGCTCCACGGGGATCGGCTCGATCTCGCGGCGTGGGACGGCCCCGCGGCCACGGAGCACACGAGCATCCCGATCGGAAGCGGCGTCTGCGGCCGCGCTGCTCGGGAAGGTCGGACCGTGCTCGTGGACGACGTGCGGGCGGCCCCCGAATACCTGGCCTGCTTCCTCGAGACGCGCGCCGAGATCGTCGTGCCGATCCGCACGCCCGAAGCCGTGCTCGGCGAGATCGATATCGACGGCAACGAGGTCGCGGCGTTCGACGGCTCCGACCAGGCGTTCCTCGAGCGGGTCGCGGAACGGCTCACCGAGTACGTCGCGTGAGGCTGCCGCTCCGGGCGGCCCGCGTCAGGTGGCGGTCCATCGCGCGGACAGCCTCCGCGAGCGCCCGGTCCGCCCGGAACGGCGGCGCGGGCAGCGCACGGCCTCGTCGGACCAACGGGGCGAGGTCGTCGGCGATGTGCGCGAGCGCCCGGGCCACCTCGTCCACGATCGGGAGGTCGGCGGTCGCGCTGGTCCGTGAGAGCGGGTTGAGATCGATCGAGATCACCCGCTGGCCCCGGGCCCGCAGGGCGCTCGTGCGGTCCCCGTCCTCGAGCGGTACCAGGCAGACGTCCGCCCGATAGATCCCGCGGCGATCCACCCACGCCCGATCCGAGGGCAATCCGGGGATGCGCGCGTCCGGATGCACACCGAGGACCGCGCGCACGCCGGCGGCGCGGAGCGCGGCGGCGACCTGCCGGGCCCGCCGCGGCGTCCGGTGGAAGAGGTTCACCTCGACCCCGAGGCTCGGCAGGGTGCGGGCGAGCCGGGCGACCTCGTCGGCGGCCACGGCCGCCACGTTGCCGTTCACGCTGAGCACCGGCCGCTCCGCCGCCCAGAGCCAGCGCGCGGCCACGCGCTCCGCTCGGCGGGCGCTCGGCGTCGTCCGCTCGCCGAGAAAGTAGTCGAAGGCTTCGCCCCGGCCGTGCGCCAGCAGGCCCTCCGGGACGACCAGGCCCCGACGGAGCGCCGCGGCGAGCCGCGCGCGGACGACCAGGCTCCGATAGCGCGGATGGCGCGGAGACAGGCGCATCGCCGGCGGCGGTTCAGCCGCTCGGGGGCGGCAGCTCCGGCGGATCCGACGTGGGCGTCTCCTCGGTCTCGGCGAGTCGGCTCTCGAGCGCCGCGATCCGCTCCTCGAGCGGTTGGAGCCCCTCCTCGAGCACCTTCGTGAGCGCGAGCTTGAGGCTCTCCTCCAGCGCGACCATGTCGCGCCCGAGGTCGATGATCCGGCGCGCGTTCTCGTTCAGCAGGAGGCGGCTCTGGGTGGAGACCCGGTAGGTGTCGGCGAGGTCCTTCGTCAGTTGGTGGGACGACTGCGCGAACGCCTCGATCGAATCGCCGACCGGCTTCCACTTCGCGTCCAGGTTCTCGCCGAGCCGCGCGACGAGGCGTTCGCCGGCGGTGTCGATCCCGCTCGTCACCTCGCGCGCCACCCGATCGGCGACGGTCGACTCGAGGGTCCCCAGGCTGTGCTTGACGTCCTCCACGAGGCCCCGGTTGAGCGCCTCGAGCCGCTGGACGCGGTCGTCGATCAATTGGAGGCGCGCCTGGAGGTTCGTGTACGCCGAGTTGATCAGCGCGTCGAAGTGGCTCTGGCTCGACTCCTGCGCGCGGAGCAGGAGGTGCAGGACCCAATGCTCCCGGCCCTTGGTCTCCCCGATCGGGCTCTTGTCGAGCCGGTCCCGGACCTCCCGGTCGTCGATGAGCGCCTGGAGTTCCTTCAGGACCTCGAGGCGGAGCGACGGGGTGGGACTGCTGGTGGCCGGCGCCGGGCGACCCGCCATCGAGGAGCGATGGGTGAAGCAGCAGTATATAGGTTGGCCGAGGAGGCCCGACTCGAGCTCCTCGCCGATCGACCCGTCCGCGCTCCGGTTTTACGTCGTCCGACCTTCGATCGGGGCCCCCGACCGATCCATCCGATCAGGAACCGAACCCCGGGCCGAGGAGTTCCTCCGCGATGATCAGGCGTCGGATCTCCGACGTACCGGCGCCGATCTCGAGGAGCTTCGCATCCCGCGCGAGCCGTTCGAGCGGCAGGTCGCGCATGTAGCCATAGCCACCGTGGATCTGGATCGCCTCGAGCGCCCCGCGGGTCGACGCCTCGGACGCGAACGTGAGGGCCGCCGCGGACGCACGGCGACTCCGATCGTCGGACGCGACCGCCTCGAGCGCCCGGTAGAGGAGCAGGCGCGATGCTTCGAGGTCCGTGTAGAGGTTCGCGAGCTTCTCCTGGATGAGCTCGAAGCGCCCGATCTTCTGGCCGAACTGCTCGCGCTCCCGGGCGTAGGCGACCGATCGGTCCAGGCACTCGGCCAGGATCCCGACGGGGATCGCCGCCAGTACCGCCCGCTCGATGTTGAGCCCGCTCATCATGATGCGCACGCCGTCGTTCTCCTCGCCCAGCCGGTCCGCGAGCGGCACGCGCGCGCCCTGGAACGCCAGCTCGCCGGTCGGGGAACCGCGCATTCCCATCTTGTCGAGGCTCTTCGCGACCGAAAATCCGGGCAACCCCCGGCGGACCAGGAAGGCACTGATCCCGCGCGAGCCGAGATCGGGTGCGGTCTTGGCGTACAGGACGAGCGTGTCGGCGACCGGCCCGTTCGTGATGAACTGCTTGGCCCCGTCGAGCACGTACGCCTCGCCGTTGCGGACCGCGCGGGTCCGCAGCGAGACGGCGTCCGAGCCCGCGCCGGGCTCGGTCAGGGCGAGGGCGCCGATCGTCTCGCCCCGCCCCGCGGGCGGCAGGAACTCTTCTCGCTGCCGATCGGAACCGTTGCGGGCCACGTTGTCCGCGAACAGGTTCGAGTGGGCGCCGACGCTGAGCGCGAGCGCGGGGCTCACCCGCGCGATCTCCTCGAGCACGATCGCCTGGGCACGATACGAAAGGCCGAGTCCGCCCCACTGCGGCGGGATCGTGATGCCGAGGTAGCCTTCGTCACCGAGGTGACGGAAGACGTCGCGCGGAAAGTAGTCTTCCCGGTCCATCCGATCCGCGACGGGGGCGATCTCCCGGCGCGCGAACCGCCGCACCGCGTCCCGGAGGTGGAGCTCCTCATCGGTCGGAGCGAACTCCATGACGGCGGGCACGACGGGGGGCCCATATCAGCTATCGGGTGCGATCGGTCCGTGCCGGGAAACCGCCGGCTCGGGAAACCGGCGAACGGTCGAGGGAGGGAGCGGGGAAGATGCGCGCACGCCCGCGGCCGGGCGACCTCGGGGAACCGCGAAGCGCCCGGGAGTTCAGCGAGAAGCCGATCGGCGCCGGACGGGATCGCCGGCCCGCCGGAGCCCGATGTGGCGGACCCACGACGCCCGGGGGCGCGGGTGATCCACGCGGTAGTGGGCCCCGCGGCTTTCCGTCCGCGTGAGCGCCCCCCGCGCGATCAGGGTCGCCGTCAGGATCGCGTTCGCGACCGGATCGGCAAGGTCGTCCGGCCGGCTCGGCTCGGAGGCACGGGCGAGCCGCTGGAGGGAGGAGAGGGCCGAGGAGAGGCCGGTCGACGAGCGGACGATCCCCACGTCGTCCCAGAGGATGTCGCGAACCTCCTCGAAGACGCTCGGTTCGCCGACCCGGCCCTCGCCCGTCCCCCAGGCGATCTCGGCCAGCGGTCCGGTGTGTCGCGGTCCCCCCGGCGCGGGATGGGCCAGCTGGCGTGCGACCCGCTCGCCGAAGACGAGACCCTCGAGGAGCGAATTGCTCGCGAGCCGGTTCGCCCCGTGCACGCCGGTCGAGGCGACCTCGCCGCACGCGTACAGTCCCCGAACGCTCGTGCGGCCCTCGAGATCGGTGGTGACCCCTCCGATCATGAAGTGCGCCGCCGGCGTCACCGGGATCAGGTCGCGCGACGGGTCGAGCCCGTACGTGGCGAGGAACCGGCAGATCGAAGGGAACCTCGTGAAGAGACGATCGCGCGGGATGGCGGTCGCGTCGAGGTAGACCGTCGGGTGGCCGCTCCGCTGGATCTCCCGGTCGATCGCCCGCGCGACGACATCCCGGGGCGCGAGCTCCGCGTCGGGGTGGAGTTTTAGCATGAACCGTTCGCCGGCGTGGTTGCGAAGGACCGCGCCCTCGCCGCGCAACGCCTCGGTGATCAAGAAGCGGGGCGCGCCCTCGCGCCAGAAGACCGTCGGGTGGAACTGGATGAACTCCATGTCGGTGAGCAGCGCGCCCGCGCGGAAGGCGATCGCCACGCCCTCGCCCGTCGCGATCGAGGGGTTCGAGCTTTGGCGGTAGAGACTCCCCGCGCCGCCGGTCGCGAGGACCACGGGCTGCGACGTCAGGATGTCCGGATGGCGACCCTCCGCGTCCGAGAGGACCGCGATCGGGCCGTCCTTGCCGCCCGGCCGCAGTGCCCGGAGCAGGGTTCGCTCCCGTACTTCGATGCCCAAGGCGAGCACGCGGCGTCTCAGCGCCTCCTCGATCGAAAGCCCCGTCGCGTCGCCGCCCGCGTGGAGGATCCGGCGACGGGAATGGGCACCCTCTTGGCCGAGCGCGATCCGACCTTCGACCGTATCGAAGGGAACCCCGTACCGGACCAGGTCCGCGACCCGCGCCGGACCCTCATAGGTGAGCACGTGGGCGGCCTCTCGATCCACCAAGCCCGCGCCCGCCCGGATCGTATCCTTCAAGTGGAGCGCCGGGGAGTCGTCCGGTCCGATCGCGGCCGCGATGCCGCCCTGCGCATACAGGGTGTTCGACTCCTCGAGCCGGGCCTTCGTGATCACCGTGGGGCGCAAGCCGAGCTCGTGCGAGCGCAGCGCCACATAGAGGCCGGCGATCCC
>JASHUJ010000193.1 GCA_030040035.1 Thermoplasmata archaeon | reverse complement strand
GCCGGAGGTCTCACGATCGCCCCTGACCCGCCCCGCGACGTGCGGATCCTCGTCCATCCTCAAGGGGGCTGGCTCGCGCACGTCGTGATGTTCCATGAGGTCGGCCACGCGGTCCACTCCGCCTCGATCCGCGCCCCCCGCCACCTCCTGCGCTGGCACGAGAACGTGCCGGGGTTCGGGGCCTTCCACGAGGGGATCGGGGCGCTGTTCGAGGAGCTCGGGAACAACGCCGAGTGGCTCGCAGGGCGCCCCGGGATCTCGCGGGAGCGCGCCGAGGCGTTCGAACGATCGGCGCGCGACGCGAACCTGCTCGAAGCACCCTGGCACGCGAGCTGGTTCGGGATCGAGCAGGCGCTCTACCGGGCGCCCGACCGGGACCCGATGGAGGCGATCCAGCGCCGAGAACGACGGCTCTTCGGCTACGAGGACTACCGGCCACTCTCGTTCGTCGATTCGTTCTTCGTCGAGAGCCCGATCTACGCCCAGAACTACCTCCTCGCGAGCCTCTTCGCGCAGCAGCTCATCGAGACCCTGCGCGAGCGCTTTGGGACGCCGCTCTGGCCGAACCGGAAGGTCGGCCCGTGGCTCGCGCGCGAGTGGTTCGCGCCGGGGTCGCGTTACGATTGGATCCCGCGCGTACGCGAGCTGACCGGCCGGCCGTACGGCGCCGAGGCGTTCCGTCGCGCGGCCGCCCGGGCGGGATAGCGGGCGCGCGGAAAGGGTTCGACGACCGACGGGACCCGGTCCCCCCGCCTCAGGTCAGGCCGTTCCCGGTCATCTCGTACCAGACGATCTCGAGCCCGGGGTAGCCGTTCAGGGTGTTCGCGTCCACCGACGCGGGGTTGACCCACGGTCCCACCGTCGCGATCGAGTTCAGCTGCTCGGTGTCGACGGCCACGTTGAGGAGATTGTAGACCGCCGAGATCTGGTTCCACTGGACGGCGCCCTGGGCGAGGTTGAGGTTCGAGTTCGCGATCGACGCCCAGTACGCCGCCACCTCGTACGCGACCCCCTGGCAGTCCTGGGGGATGTACGGCTGGCTCGCCCAGTAGGTGAGGTCCGACCAGCCGTCGCCGCTGTGGCCGCACGTCGAAGGGTTGTCGTTCGCGGCCTCCGTGAACGTCTGGTAGAACGTGTTCGGCGCGGAGTACGTCCCCGACGGCGCCCCGAACGCGGCCCAGTAGTCGTAGGGCTGCGCGTAGTCGGCCAGCCAGATCGAGAAGTATATCGCCCACGGGGTCCCGCCGTCGGGGATGAGCTCGGAGAACACGAGCGCGGTCGCGACCGGGAAGACGTCGAAGACGATCGCCCCTCCCGACAACGCCGAGACCTCGCTGCTCCACAGGTTCAGCACCGACTGGTGCGTCGGGTCGCCCAGGTCGTACAGCGCCGGGATGTGGAGCGGGTTCGACGCGCTGTAGCCGCCGGTCCCGAACTGCGGATCGTAGAGCGGAGAGCTCGGGCTGGTGAGCTGGGTCCAGTACCACGCCGCCGAACCGACCGTGGAGGCGTCCGTGTTCGGATTCGTGAACTGTCCGGTCGAGACGTCGTAGTTCGGCCAGCTGATGTTCGTCGGGTAGTAGCTCCCCATGTACTCGGGAATGAACCCGCCGTACGTGAAGCCGTACTCGATCCCCTGGATCTGGTTGAACTCCGCTTGGACCGAGGCATCCGGATACGCCGCGTCGAGGAAGCCGCGCAGCCCGATGTAGCTCAGCGTGTTCGACTGGATGTTGATCGGATAGGGATCGTACGTCTTCAGCGCCGTGAGATCGATGTCCGTGTTGTAGGAGAAGTCGTTCACACCGGTGCTCGGCGCCTCCACGAGTTTGAGGTCCTCCTTCTGGATGAGCGCCACCATCGTCGCGGTGTCCGCCGGGTCCACGTAGATGTAGTCCGCCTGTCCGGCTTGCGCGGCCTCGATGCCTTCCGTGTCCTGGTCCTCCCAGTAGACCGTCACCGTCTTCGCGTACGAGCCGTACGCCGGCTCGCACCACGAGGCGCCCGCGCAGCCCTGCGGCTGCACGAAGTCGGGATTGGCCTCCAGGGAGTAGCCGATCGCCGGGTTGGCGCTCACGAGGTAATACGGTCCGCTGCCGACCTCGTTGAAGGCGACGTTCGGCTCCAGGGTCGGGTAATCGGTCACCGCGAGCTCCTCGTACGAGTCCCACGAAGTCGGGCTCCACGACGCGACGTAGTTCTGCCACGCCGTCGTGTTCGTCGAGGTGACCCCGCCCGGGAGCTCGACCGGGGCGTCGGCACCGGTGGTCGTCCATCCGGGCACGGTCGCCCCGTTGGCGATGTACCAGCCCGCGGGGACGACGTTCCCGGCCGCTCCGTTGGAAAGGTACGACAGGAACGCGGGCCACGTCGTCCCGGCCCCGTTCGCGTCGAACGTGATGCAGCCGTCGCCGGTCGTCATGGCCGACGCCGGGCAGAACTGCGAGTCGTTGACCATCATCGAGTCGAGGATCGCCTGGGGCGTGTTGTTGTACGGCGCGTGAATCCCGCCGTCCCAATTGGGGTTCCCGGACCCGACCAGCGCTTGCGCGATCATCCACCCCGGATAGATGGCCGAAGCGGGCAGATCCGCGAACGCGACCTGGCGGATGATCGAGAACATCACATCGGACGGATAGACGTTCCAGGAATTGCCGGTCGACGGGTCGTAGAACTTGGCCGTCTTGGCGAGGACGAACGTGTAGTTGTTGCCCTGGACGAGGGTGTTCCCGTACAGGCTCGCGCACTGCGGGCTCCCCGGCACGCACGTCGCGATCTGCGGCACATAGTTCGGATACGCCGGACCGACGTCCGTCCCGTTGTACTGGATGAGGTTCTGGAAGATGTTCAGGGCGACCTCGTACCCGACGGAGTAGTAGTCCCCGGCGGGATCGAGCGTGATCGCACCGCCCGGCGCGACCTCGTACGCCACGATCGAGTTGGGGTGCGGGCTGGTCGCCGTGGATGGGTGGCAGTACTTGCAGCCGAGCGGTGAGCCCGCCGCGCCCACGTAGACCGCCCACGTGTAGGAGATCGAATGACTGGCCCCGTTCGGCCCGCTAGATCCGCCCGTGAGGGTGATGTTGACCGTGCCCGTGGCCGTCATGGAGTAACTGGCGGTCACGGACGACCCCGGTCCGGAGTTGCTCTTTTGGGCGGCCCCGCTCCCGCCCGAGATCGTCATCGGCGAGTTCGACCAGCCGGGCGTGGGGGGCGAGCCGATGTACGAGGCGCCCACCGTCACGGTCGAGCCGACCGTGACCCAAGGCTCGTAGCCTCCGGTGGTGCCATTGCTGAACGACGTGGAGATCGAGGGGTACGTCCCCACGGCCACGCTGCCGAACGAGAGGTTCACGTCGATCGGGAACAGCCCCGAGGCGCCGGTGTGAACGAGTCCCGCCGTGTCCGTGACGGAACCCTCCATCACGTAGAGACCCGCGCTCGAATACGAGTGCGTCAGCGTGGGGCTGGAAGAGCTCGTCGTCGTCCCATCGCCCCAGTTGATGGAGTAGGTCTTGACCGTCTCCGACCCCGAGGGAGTGACGGTCGCCGGAAGGGATTGGTTCGCCGCGACGTTTGAGATCGTCTGACCCGCGCCCGGCTGGATCGGCACGAAGAGCGACACGTCGTTCGCGCTCGAGGCGCAGGCGGTCGAGGGCGAGCACGTCGTGCTGACATGCTTGCTCGGGGTCTCCGACTGAAAGCCGATATAGCCGGCCCCCCCGACGACCACCAGGATCACCACCAGAATCACCACGGCGACCGTGGTCGAAAGGCCACGTCGTCCGAGCCGTCCATCGCTAGCGCTCATACTGAATCCCCCTTTCCCCCCCGTGCCCCTCGACCCTGCCCGGAATCTCCGGTCTGGCCTCAGTTGGGGCGGAGAAGGCTGAGGGTTCTATAAATCCTCGTAAATCCACGCCCGGCGAAGCCACCGCCCCGCGCGCCTGCGGTCGGGTGTCGGTGGGAACGAACGGGTTCGGTTCGCCAGGCACGCAACGATGACCCTTGACGGACGGTCGGAGCCTTCCTCGCCGGAGTTCGAGGCGATATTGTTCGATCTGTTCGGGACCCTCGTGCCCACGGGCTCGCAGGCGGCGCGCCGGGCCAACCTCGAGGAGATGGGCCGCGCGCTGGAGGTCGATGTCGGCGCGTTCGCGGATCGCTGGTTCGCGACCTTTGATGAGCGTGCGCGAGGACGGTTCGGAAATCTTGAGGAGACCATCGAGCGACTCGCGCGCGAACTGGGCGGTGATCCGACCCCTCGGCAGATCGAGAGCGCGGCGCGGGCGCGTCTTGACTACGCGCGGGCGCTGCTTCGAGCCGGACGACGGTCGCTCGTCCCTCTGGACGCGCTGAGGTCCGCGGGCCCTCGGCTCGGGGTGGTCAGCGATACCAGCGAGGACACCGTGCGGATTTGGCCCACCTCCGAACTCGCGTCCCGGTTTGACGTCGCGGCCTTCTCTTGCGACCTCGGGATTCGAAAGCCGGACCCCGAGATCTATCGGGTGGCGGTCGAACGCCTCGGGGTTCGAGCCGACCGGGTCGCGTACGTGGGCGACGGCGGAAGCCACGAATTGACCGGGGCCGAGGCCTTCGGCCTCTCCGCGTTCCAGTATGTCTTTCCGGAACCGACGGAGGACGCCTATCGGATCGATCGGGAGCCCGACTGGTCCGGCCCCCGGCTGGGTGACCTAGCTGAACTGCTGAAGCGCCTGACGCGCCCCCCGTGATCCGCCGGCGGCTCGATCAGATCGTCGAGGTCCGGGCACGTCCCGGTTGGACCGCTACCGTACGATCCGGCCGGGGAGCAGAGGTCTAGCGGAGGCGACGACCACACCGGGTGCAGAACTTGGTATCCGGCCGGGCCTCGCTTCCGCAGGACGGACATATCCCCAAATTCTGGGCGAACTGCCAGCGCGTGTAGATCAGCAGGGGCCCCAGGAGCATGAGAGTCAGGCCCGCTCCGCCGACGAGGCCCGCGACCTCGCGATACGGCTCGGCCAAGCAGAAGTCATGGGACGAGGGACCACACAGCGAAACGATCGTGAGTCCAGGGATCGCCAGCGCGACGCCAAGAACGAACAGCGTGATGCCCAGCCCCCGACCCGCTCGTGGCGGCCGCCGGGACTGACCGAGGTACGTCGGACGATCCATGTAGCGTTGACCCGAGAGCATGATCACACGACCGGCTCTACTAGCTATCTTCGCCGGCGAACGACTGCGGCAAGACCCCGCCCTCGCGGCGGCGTGACGTAGCCCGGTCGGTCGTGCCGAGCCACGACCCCCCGGTTAGGCTGGCCGCGATCCGTTCTCCCGGGCACCGACGGAGGTGTCCGACGGCGCTCCGCGAGCCGGAGGCCGTGCGATACGTGCACCGGTTGCTGAGCGGGATTTGACGCGGGCGCGCGAGGGGCGCCCGAGTTCCGTAGGCCTTAATCTTAAGGACAAGATTCTCGGCTGTGCCCTCGAACCGCCGGCTCGCCGCCATCATGGCGACCGACATGGTCGACTTCTCCGCGCTCACGCACCGGGACGAGAGGCGCGCCCTCGTACTCGTGGACGCACAGCGCCACGTCATCCGATCGGCCCTGCCGGAGTTCGAGGGGCGGGAGGT
>JASHUJ010000192.1 GCA_030040035.1 Thermoplasmata archaeon | reverse complement strand
GGGGCGATCCGGTCGTTCAACGTCGTCGTCCGGCAGGATGGAGAGGCGCGCGAGCTCGCGGCCCCCCCGACCGAGATCTTCGGTCCGGACGACTGGGGCGGGATCCTCGCGCGATCCGCGCCCCGGTTGTCCCTTCCGAGCGCCGGACCGCCGGGCCGAACTTCTCGGGCCTCTCGGTCGGACGGCGCCGAATCGCGTCGCCGACCCTCGACCTCGCGTCCGCGGCCGGCGCCCGAGCTCGCCCGCTAGCTCGCGCCCTTCGAGTCCCACCGGTTCCCCGTCTCGATCGGTCTCGGTAGGCTTCGGACCCCACCGGAGAGCCCGTCTACGATTTCCTCGATTCGTACTACGATTCCGCTCACTGCTATCGACGAACGGCGACACTCGTTCTTATCGCACTTATCCGACGCGTCCGATGGACGCCCGCCTAGTTATGCGCGGCACAGCGAGTTTCAGCGGAAGAGCCCTCCTCGTCGGACTGATCACCGCGTTGGCGGTCCTCGGCTTCGCGGTCGCGACCTTGCCGGGGTCGACGTTCGCCGGCGCGAACGCGACGTCGGCCGGGTCGCCGGCGGTGGCCACGACCGCGCCCGATCTGGCGAACGGGCCGCTCGCCCAGGTCACGGGCAGCGGGACCGATCTCAGCCCGACCCAGACGACGACCTTCGGTACCGTGACCGTCACGCCGGACAACGCGGCGTACAACCCGAACGCGCAGGACATGGTGACGGTCACGCTCGCGCCCTCGGGCAGCCTCTCCTCCCTGGTGAACGACCAGGCCGATGTCGCGAGCCCCCAGTATCACCAGTTCCTCTCGTCCCAGGCGCTGGGCGCGCAGTACGGCAATCCCGACTACACCTCGGTGGAGTCCTACTTCGAGGGATACGGCCTGACCGTCACCCCGAGCGCCACCGCGCTCACGATGAGCGTGAGCGGTTCGGTCGCCGCGATCTCGGCCGCGTTCCACACGACGCTCAGCGCGTTCAGCCAGTCGTACCAGTCGCGCGGGGAATGGAACCCGTCGTTCGGCAACGAGAGCGGCGTGAACGGCACGACCGAGGCCGGACCCGTGATCTACGCGAACACGGCACCCGCGGAGCTCCCGACGGGGATCGCCGGGGTGGTCAACGGCATCGCCGGGCTCGACCAGATGGTCGCGACCCCGAACGTGGCGCTGCCGTACGGCCTGTACCCGGGCCTCAACGCGGCGCTCTCCTCGCAGGGCTCGGGCGCGATCGCGTGCACCTTCGGTGCCTACGGCGGGCCGTGCGACAGCGAGCTCGACGAGCACCAGGCCGATTCCGCCCACGACTTCCTGTGGACGAACTTCTCGAGCGAGGGCCTGACGTGCCAATACTACAACATCTGCGGCCAGTACCAGTTCCTCTTCCCCTCCACGATGCCCGGGCTCACCGGCGCCACCTCGCTGTGGAGCGGTGACTCGGCCCTCGGCTCGCAGCCGGACAAGGGCCAGGGGATCACGATCGCCGTCATCGAGGTCGGCTGCGCGATCCCGAGCGACCTCTCGGCCTGGTCGAACATGACGTTCCCGGGCGTGGGGAACCAGCTCAACAGCCGGCTCACGCAGATCGCCCTCGACATCCCCGGCCTCGAGTCGTTCCCGAACACGAACCTCGGCGACTGCGAGGAGCAGGGCTACTACGCGGGTTGGACCCTCGAGACGTCGCTCGACATCGAGTACGCGGCGGCGATGGCCCCGCAGGCGCACATCGACGTCATCGGCATCCCGTACCCCGGGAACTTCTCGGCGTTCGACCTCGCCTACTCGGACGTCGCCCAGTACCTCTCGCTCGGTTCGACCGGCGGGACGTGCGCGAGCGAGGCGACCCTCGCGGCGGCGGGCCTGTACATCGTGCAAGGTTCCGCGGGCACCGGCACCTGCTCGGTGACGATCACCTCGAACAGCTACGGGGAGGGCGAGGAGTACGCCTACTTCTACGGCAGCCCGATCTACATCAGCGCCGAGGACCAGGAGCTCGAGCTCCTGAACGCCGTCGGCGTGACGAACTTCTTCGCCTCGGGCGACGCGGGCGGCACGTACGAGGCCGTCAACGACTTCATGCCGGCGGATTCGCCGGGCGCGACGTCCGTCGGCGGGGCGCAGATCACGGCCGAAGGCGCCGGTTCGCCGTTCCCCGCGACCGCGATGAACTTCACGTACTGCGACGGGTTCCTCGAGACCCCGACCGACTGCTACGGCGCGAACGGCACCGCCTACTTCGCCCAGGCGAGCGGCATCGCATCGACCGGTTACTGGTCGTACGGCGAGGGGCTCACGGGCACGTACAAGGGCGTCGAGGGCGGCGGCTTCGGCCAGTCGCTCGCCGAGAGCCAGCCGTGGTGGCAGAACGCGATGGACACCTACTCGACGGGCTCGAAGATCGACCCGGTCGTCTCGCTGGCCGCCGCGTTCAACATGTCGGTCTACGTCTTCGGGGAGTGGAACCTGTTCTACGGCGGCACCAGCTTCGCCACGCCGACGATGGCGGGGGAGTGGGCCCTGATCCAGGAACAGGCGAACCTCGCCTTCGGAAGCCCCGAGATCGGCGACGCGAACCCGCTCCTCTACGCGGCGCACAACGCCTACGAGGCCGGGGCCGTCGCCGCGAACCCGTACACGCCGGACGGGACCGACGTCGGGTTCACGTCCGGTCCGGTGAACTCGTTCACCTGGTACTACTACAACCTCTCGATCGAGGAGCCGAGCGCCCCGGTCCAGCCCGACTGGTTCCCGAGCCTCGGGAACCCGGCCGGGAGCGGCTGGAACTACCTCCAGGGGCTCGGGATCCCGAACGTCGCGCTGCTCGTCCTTGACTTCTTCGGGACGACCGGCGTGGCGGGCCACGCGCTCGCGAACCCGGCGTTCTCCGTCCTCGAAGTGACGCCGACGGGTTTCGCGGCGGTACCGAACACGCTCACGGCCGGGACGACCTACGAGCTCGAGGTCGTGACCTCGGGCGGTGGGACCGGCGTGTTCGACGTGTGGGCCTATTCGGGCCAGTCGAACAACGGGACGTACGGCGGCGGGACGCTCACGTCACTCCAGACCGGGACGAACGGGGTCTTCAACTACACGCCGACGACCGGCGCGCCGCCCGGCGGGGACGCCGCGACGACGTACGGTTATTTCCTCGTGAAGAGCCCGGTCGGCGGCCCGGACGCCGAGTGGGCGTTCGACGGCTTCGCCGTCGCGGCGCCGACCCCGAC
>JASHUJ010000191.1 GCA_030040035.1 Thermoplasmata archaeon | reverse complement strand
CACCTGGGTCGCGCTCCAGACGGTGAGACGACCGTCCGGGGTCGCCTCGGCGATCGTCGCCATGGGCTCGGTGAACGCATGGGTGACGCCGGCGAACGTGCCCCGGACCCGCGTCGTGACGGCGGCCCGGGCGAACGCCGCGTCCACGTCCCCGAAGTGCTGGAGGACCTCCTTCTGGATGTTCGAGCCGTTCAGGCCCCGCGCGTGGATCGGCGCCTCGACCTTCGAAGTGCCCATGCGCGGGTCGGAGTACTCGGGCAGGGGCTCGACCTCCGCCCGGACGAGCGCGAGCGCCGCCTCCGCGGTCCGCTCGTCCTGCGCCGCGACCGCGGCGATGATGTCCCCGATGTACCGGGCCTTCCCGACGGCGATCGCGGTCTCGTCGTGGGTGATCGGGAGCACCCCGAACGGAGTGGGATATTTCTCGCCGGTGAGCACGGCGAACACGCCCGGATACGCTCGGGCCGCGCTCACGTCGATCGAGGTGAGCCGCGCGTGCGGCCACGGGCTCCGCAGGAGCCGGCCGACGAGCATTCCTGGACGTCGGATGTCATCGGTGTACTCGGCCCGCCCGGTGACCTTGAGCGGTCCCTCGACGTACGGGATCGAGCCTCCGAGAAGCCGATAGGGTGCCGGGCCGGTACCGGAGGCCGTCACGGCGTCTCCCGCGCGGCGGCCTCGATCGCTTCGATGATCTTCGTATAGCCCGTGCACCGGCAGAGATTGCCCGCGATCGCCTGCTCGATCGTCGCCCGGCTGGGATGCGGCTCCCGGGCGAGCAGGGCGGTCGCGGTCACGACGAATCCCGGGGTGCAGAATCCGCACTGGGTGGCACCGTGCTCGACGAACGCGCGTTGGACCGGGGACAGTCCCTGGCGCGGCGTGATGCCCTCGATGGTGTCCACCGCGTGGCCCTCCACGAGCCTCGCGAGGGTCAAGCAACTGAGCGTCGGCCGCCCGTCGAGGAGCACGGAGCAGCAGCCGCACGTGCCCAGGTCGCACCCGCGCTTGGTCCCGGTGAGCTGGAGGTCCTCGCGCAGGAGATCGAGCAGGATCCGGGCGGGCTCGCACGGCACCGCGACCGGGTGCCCGTTCAAGCGGAAGCTAAGGAGACCGCGCGCGGGCATCGTCCTCCCGAGGGGCCGGCGTCCCCTCCCGTCCCGCCGTCCGGGCCTTCGCCGGGTGCAGGCCGGCCACGATCTCGGCGACGATGCTGACCGCGATCTCGGGCGGACTCTCCGCCCCGATGTCGAGGCCGACCGGCGATCGGACCCGGGCGAGGGCTTCGCGCGGGACGCCGCGGGCCCGCAGGGTCGCGAAGATGTGCTCGCGTTTGGCCGCGCTGGCGATGAGCCCGATCGCGTTCGGGAACCGGTCGATCGCGCTCGCGAGCACCTCGAGATCCTTCAGCGCGTCGTAGCCGAGCAGGTACAGATGGGTGAACGTGGGAGAATCGAAGACCTCCCACAGCCGGTCCGGTGTGACCACCTCGCGACGCTCGGCCGTCGGGAACCGATCCACGCCGACCCACTCGGGTCGGTCGTCGGCGACGCTGTAATCGAACTCGAGCGTCGGGAGGAGCGTCGCGAGGGCCTGGGCGACGTGGCCGCCCCCCCAAAGCAGGAGATTCGGTCGGGCCCCGATGTACTCGAGCGCGATGTCGACCGACCCGCCGCACAGGCTGGGCAGGCCGCCCGGGCTCCAGGCCTGGAGATCGAAGTGGTGGAGGTCCCCGCGATGGCTCGCGAACGCGGCGACGGCGAGCTCCTTCACCCGCTCCTCCAGCGCGGCGCCCCCGACCGTACCCAGGTACGACCCATCGGAGCGGATGAGCATCGAGGCGCCCTGCTTCCCCGGGACCGAGCCGACCGTGCGGACCACCGTCGCTCGCACGAACGCCTGGTGGGTCTCGAGCAGGCGCAGGGCTTCGCGCGTCAGCCGCCGGTCCATCACTCCTCTCCTTGGCTCAGCCAGATCTCGTACGCGTCCCGATACGCCTCGGGCGTGTCGACGTTCGCGACGACCCCCGGATCCTCGACGGGGATCCGGCGGACCTGCGGACCGTACTCGGGGAGGAGCGAGCGGACGGGGGCGTCCGAACGGAGATCGAGGATGCCCCGGCGCATCGAACTGCGCCAGAGAACCGGGTGACCGCCGTGACCCTCGTGCGTCGGGATGAACCAGACGGCGAGCGGATCGGTCGGGGGGACGGACACGAGGGTCTCCACGGTACGCGGAGCGACGAACGGGTGGTCGATCGGCCAGAAGAGGATGTCCCGGTCCTCGGGCACCGCGGCCAGACCGGCTTGGATGGAAGCCGTGCGGCCTTCGTACCATTGAACGGCGTCGACGATCGCGACCGGAAGGTCCCGGACTTCGTGGGCGATCGGGGCGCGGTGGGCGCCCACGACCACCACGACGGGGTCGAACCCCTGTTCGAGGGAGATCTCCGCGAGACGGCGCACGGCCGAGCGTCGTCCGGCCGTCAACAGTGCCTTCGGATAGCCGTCCATCCGACTCGATTCGCCGGCCGTCAGGAGAATCGCGGCAACCGTCATCGAGTCGGGGCGGGGCCTCCCGTACTCCATTCATAGAGCGCGGCGTAGTTAAGACCGAGGCGCGGGAGGCGAACCGCCGGTATCGCCGGTCCGGCGGGCGCTCCCGGGCCCGGCGTTACCGCCGGCACGCGAGGTCGGAGTTTAAATACGCGGGCCGGGTGGGCGCGCCGCTCCATGAGCCATCCCCACGATGTTCCACCGGCGGTCCTTCTGCCGCAGCTCGCGACCGAGCTGAGGAACCGGTCGGCGGTGACGCCCCCGCCGTGGGCGACGTTCGTGAAGACCGGGGTCCACAAGCAGCGCGCCCCGGTACAGGTCGATTGGTGGTACCTGCGCAGCGCGTCGGTCCTCCGCAAGATCTACCTGCAGGGCCACGTCGGCATCGCGCGTCTGAGCGCCGAATACGGGGGAAAACGCGACCGGGGCAGCGCCCCCTATCACGCCCGGACCGGGTCCCGGTCCATTCTCCGTGAGATCGTCCACCAACTCGAAACCGCGGGCCTCGTCCAGCCGTACAAGACCCAGGGTCGACGGCTGAGCCCCGCCGGGGAGAAGCTCCTCAGCTCGGTGTCGCACGAGGCGCTGAAGAAGCTCGCGTCGGAGCGACCCGAACTCGCCAAGTACCTTTAGCGCTCGAACGGAGTACCGAGACCACACGGCACGGGGGACGGACGAATGGCGTACGGTGAGGACCCCGAACTGGCGGAGCTCCGGCGCAAACGCATGCGTCAGATCCAGGAGATGCAGCAGGCCGAGGCGGCGAACGCTCACGCGTACGCGGCCCAGGAGGCCGAGATGGCCCGGCGTGAATCCGAGCGGGCCGAGATCCTCCGGCGGATCCTCACGGCGGAGGCCCGGGAACGGCTCGGCCGCATCCGCCTCGCGAAACCGGAGGTCGCGTCGGCCGTGGAGCAGCAGCTCATCGCCCTCGCCGCGAGCGGCCGGATCCAGCGGCAGATCGACGACGCGACCCTGCGGTCGCTCCTCGAGCGGATCGCGCCCGAACGACGCGAGATCTCGATCACCCGGCGCTGACGAAGGTAGACGATGGCGAACCGACGCAAGAGTCTCGCGCGCAAGACCCGACTGTTCCGGGTCGTGAAGGGCAACCGCCGGGTACCGGCGTGGGTCATGCAACGGACGAGCCGCCGAGTCACGCGACACCCGAAGCGGCACTCGTGGAAGCGGGGCCATCTGCACAAGTAGAGGACGGTGGAATCGATGCCTCCCAAGACCCCGACGGCCCGACGAGGCGAGGAGCTCGAGCGCGAGTACGTGATCCCGCTCCGGCCGAGCCAGCACCAACCCTCGCGCCGCCGTCGGGCCGGCCACGCACTCGAGACCGTGCGCCGGTTCATCGGGCGCCACATGAAAGGCAAGGCCGAGGATGTCTGGATCGACCCGCGGCTGAACGAGCGCATCTGGGAGCGCGGGATCCAGCACATCCCGCGGCAGGTACGCGTGAAGGCGATCCGCTTCGAGGACGGCCTGATCGAGGTCGACCTCCTCGACGCCGAGTAGCGGACGCGTGGGAGACGCCTCGCGTGCCGGTCGGTCGGGGGCTCTTCGGCGGTAGCCCCTACCTCGGCGTGTATCTTCGGGTCGGAGAGTCGGTCGCGCTCGGTCCGCCGACGCTCCCCGGCCCTCTGGAGCGCGACCTCGAGCGGCTCCTGGGCGTCCGGGTGCTGCGCACCAGCGTGTTCGACTGCGAGGTCGTCGGCGCGATGGTCGCCGCGAACTCGCGCGGCATCGTCGTCGGGGACGAGCTCGACGTCGACGAACGGGGCGCCCTCGAGTCGATCGCCCCGGTGACGATCGTCCGCCATCGCCAGAACGCGATGGGGAACAACATCCTCACGAACGATCTCGGGGCCCTCGTGCACCCGGAGTTCTCTCCCGAGGCCGTCGGTCAGATCTCGCGCGCTCTCGGGGTGCCGGCGGAGCGCGGCACGATCGCCGGGCTTGGCACGGTCGGCATGGCGGGCGTCGCGACGAACCGGGGCGTCGTCGTGCACCCGAAGGCGACCGAGCGCGAGGTGGCGATCGCCGAGCGCCGGTTCGGAGTTCCGGTCCATCGGTCGACGGCGAACTTCGGCGTACCGATCGTCGGCGCGTGCGTCGTCGCCAATTCCCGTGGCTTCGTCGTGGGCCGGCCCACGACGCCGGTCGAGATCGTGCACCTGCAGGACGGATTCGGGGTATTCTCCTAACCGGCCCTCCGCCGGCCCGATCCGCCCGGCCCTACGTGCCGCGCTTGCGTCGCATGTAGCGCGTCGCGTACCCGGCGATCCGGTTCGCGAGCTTCTTGTGGACGACGTGCAGCTTTCCGTCGACCGTCACGCCGAGATCCGTGAGCTCGAGCACCTTCTGTTTATTGTGGGCAAAGTCCGCCCCGAAATCGTTCGGGTAGTGGCGGATCAGCTCGATCGCGACCCGCTTGATGTAGGTTTGCCGGATGCTGCCCATGTGGGCGCGCGGACCCGGGTGCCGTTTATAACCTTGTCCTCGGCGAACGGCGGCCGAGCGCCCGTCAGGGCGTCGCGCGGGGTCGACCACGCGCGACGTGGTGCAGTGCGACCGACGATCCGCCTCCCCGACGTGTTTTCCGAGGCGATGCGCGTCGCCCGGGCGCACCGTTCCGGCGGTGGGGCGAGCGCGCTCCGGCGGAAGCCACAAATACCCTATCCGAGGTGAATATTCACGTGCGACACGGCGGAGCCGCCCGGCGAGGAAACGAGGCCGGCTCGGAGATGGCGTAGGCCGACGGCGGGGCGCGTGGCATGTTGCGAGATACCTCAGCCCCCGAGCCGTCTCCCGGCCGGGAACGAAGCGTTCTGGTGCTCGATCTCTCCAAGAGCATGCTCGCCCCGCTCCCCGACGCGGTCCCCGACGCGCCCGAGCGGCAAAAGATCGAGGTCGCGCGAACGGCGGTCTTCCGCATCCTGCAGGACGCCTCGACCTCCGGCAACCTCTTCGGTCTGGTGACGTTCACCGAGACGGTCCGCGTCCCGGTACCGCTCGGCGAGATCCACAAA
The DNA here is from genome assembly GCA_030040035.1 of Thermoplasmata archaeon. GTDB lineage: Archaea > Thermoplasmatota > Thermoplasmata > Lutacidiplasmatales > UBA184 > Lutacidiplasma. The sequence goes on along the minus strand of JASHUJ010000191.1, from coordinate 20,328 downwards.
GAAAACCTGCCGTACATCGAGAACCTGATCAGCATGTTGGCCCCGAGCGGACGCTCCGCGATCTGGGACGCGCTCGCGGTCGGCGCGGACCTCCTGCGGATGGGCACCGACGGCGTGCGTGGGAACCTGGTCCTCGTGACGGACGGGTGGGACAATGCGTCCCAGCGGTTCGACGTCCGGTCGGCGCCGTCGGCCCAGCTGCCCAACGGGCGGGTGGACCTCGTGCCCTACGTACTGCCGGCGAACTCTCGCCTCACCTTCCGTCTCATCGGGATCGGCAACGGAGCCGAGCGGGACAAGGGCGTCGACGCGGGCAGCATGAACCAGTTCATCGGCCAGCTCAACGAGCGCGCCGTCCAGCTCGGGGTCCCGGCCCCCTTCAGCTTCCAGGAGGTCACGACCGGCTCCGCGCTCTTCGCGCAGATGGTCCACGCTTTCGTCGACGTCGGCTACGAGGGCGACCAGTCGATCGAGGAGCTGCATCCCGAGGAGCTCGCCCGCCACGCGGCGAGCGCCGCCCGCGCGCTCAAGGAGCCGCAGCAGCACGCGACCGTCGCGCGCATCCACAGCGGGACGCTCGCGGCCCCCAAGCCCGGTTCCGAGGAGTCGTACCAGGAGGTCGCGGACATCGAGGTCGACGTGGTCGCGGGCACCCCCGCGAGCACGCCCGCGTACCTCCGCGAGCGCTACGGGCCGCTCGGGGAGATCGTCGAGGCGTACGTCAACGGCCAGTACGACCGGGCCCTCGAGCTCCTGCAACGATCGCAAGCGGTCCTTCCGCCGGTCACGCGGCTCTACTGGGAGGCTCGGGTCCAGTTCGCCCGACGCGCGATCGTCGAGGCGGCCCGCGCGCTCCTGCAGGCGTGGGCCGAGGCGGAGCGCCTCCCCGAGTCGTCCCAGGCCCCGATCGTTCGGCGCCTCGCCCTCCTACAGGCCCGGATGCAGAACGACAAGGAGACCGAGACGCTCGTGAAGTTCATCGACAACACGGAGCACGGGCTCAACGGGAGCGATCCCGAGACGCGCAAGCGGCTCATGGAGCTGTTCGCGAAGTTGATGGAGCTCCGCGGCACGTACCAGCTGACCCGGCTCGCGGGCGAGGAGGACCTCCAGGACGCCGCGCTGAAGCACGAGGCGGCCGTCGAGGAGGTCTTCGGCCTCCTGCAGGACGCTCGGCTCGAGCTCGGCGCCGGCGGGGCGGTCGTGGAGGGCGCCCTCGACTTCATCGAGATCTGTCTCGCGGAGATGCGGTAGGAACCGAACGTATGCCCGAAGTGAAGGTCACGACGCGCACCCGCCGAGCCGCCGGGGCGAAGCGCGAGGCGAAACCGTCGACGGAGACCGCGCGCATCGCGGTCATCGGCATCCCGGCCTCGGGGAAGACGACGTACTTCCGCTTCCTGTCCGGCCACTTCGGCCTCAACCTGCCGATCCTCTACATCCCGTCGCGCGCCGACAACGGTACGCTGCCGCTCTACGGCGACCTCGAGAACGACATCGCCCTCGAGGAGACGACGTACGAGACCACCGACCCGACCGACCCCGAGGGGAGCCTCGAGACGACCACCCGGTACTACGTGAACCGCCCGATGGAGGACCGGCGCAAGCTGTGGATCGAGCTGAGCGCGGGCCGCGAGGACCAGGGGATCCTGACGAAGTACCCGCTGCCGACGAAGTTCAACCAGTTCGTCGAGATGAAGATGCGCTTCCGCTACGGCGGGGCGAACGGCGGCGATACCGGCGCGCGTTCGATGGAGCTCAAGACGATCGACGAGGCCGGCGGCATCATCGCCGACTACTTCACCTACGACCGGCTCTGGCTCACCGAGGCCGACGGTGAGGTCTCCGAGAAGACGTGTCGGGTGATCCCGCACTTCGACTCGTGGCGGCCGGACCGACGGGACCTTTGGCGTCGCGGTCTCACGCTCCTCGGCCGCTTCGTGACCGGGGCGGACGCGGTCATCCTGCTCCTGTCGCCCGCGCTGCCGTCGCTGCGCGACCAGGCCCAGCAGGTGAACCTCGCGCGCGGGGTCTTCCGCTACGTCAAGTCGCGCAACCTGCCGCTCGTGATCGCGATCTCGAAGGCGGACAAGCTGAAGGAATTCTACACGGAGATCGAGCAGTCGGTCCGCGAGCGGACGTTCCGCAGCGCGTTCGATCCGGTCGACTTCCTGCTGCGGCGGGACGGGGCCGGCATGGGCACGATCCTCGTGGCCCAGGAAGGACGGGGGATCTCGATCAAGGAGGACGTCTTCCTCGTCTCGAGCGCCGTCTCCACGGGCGAGGGCCACCCGCTCTTCGTCGGGGAGACCGGCGAGGAGGCCCCGAGCGTCGGCGCGCAGACCCTCGGCGTGCCGGTCATGGTCAACACCACGCTGCCCCTCGCCCGCGCGTGCGAAAAGGTCCTCGAGCGCCGCGCGACGAAGGGGGGCTGATGCTCGCGAGCGCGTCGGCCCCTTCGCCCGCCGGCCTGACGCCGGTCGCCGTCGTCTGGTGCCGGCAGGTCGACAACGAGGCCGAGAGCCCGGGGTACACGACGATCCCCGAGGAGTTCCCCGGCCGACGCGAGACGCTCGAAGCGATCCGGACGATCGGCAACCTCACCGTCAACGTCGCGGACACCCACGACTACTGGGACCCCGACCCCTCGCAACCGCTCTCCTACTACCCCAATCTGTTCCTCTATCCGGCGGCGAACGGTCGCTACACGTGCGTCGGACGGATGTTCCTGTCCACCGAGGACCGTCCGCGGCTCGGCATGAAGACGCTCGTCTTCTCGACCGCCGACCTCGTCGCGACCGGCGAGTTCGGGCCGGCGATCCTCCGGGCGCACGCCAGCATGGGCGGCAAGTCCGCCCCCGCGCGCGTGGCGGCGGAGCCCGAGACAGCCGTGTACCAAGCGATCGGGGAAGGATTCCTCTTCCACCGCGGGACGACCGACCCCGTCGTCGTCGTCGCGGCCGACCAGTGGGAGGCGAGCTGCCAGGTCGTGCTGGAACTGGTCCGGGTGCTCCCGACCTCGCTGGTCGCGCTCGGGGCGTTCCTCGTCTTCCCGTACTTCCTTCCCGAGGCGAAGGTCAACCCCCACGAGTTCACCGAGCAGGTCCCGCTCGCCCTCGCGGTGATGCGCGTCCCCAAGGCCGAAGCGCAGGGCGACCGGCACTCGAAGCGCCTCGAGAGCTGGGACGCCGCCCCGGTCGTCCTGCGGGACCTCACGAAACCGACGCCCGCGCGCTCGCGCGAGACGCTCCCGTTGGTCCTGCAGTACGTGCGCGACCACCAGGACGCGAAGATCGCCGAGGTCGCCCACCGCGTCGACGCGGTCGAGGGCGAGCGGATGCGCTCCGAGATCCACGACGCCGAGCGCCAGGGCGGGCGCGATCGGCGCAAGGAGATGTGGCGGATCGGCACCGCCATGGAGACCGCGGCGCTCCTCCTCGGTCGGCCGAAGGGCCGATCGGTCCCGATGACCGGCGAGGCGGTCAAGCGCGCGAACGAGTACCTCCAGGCCCAGCCCTCGACGCCGCTCCCCGCCCGATCCGAGCCCGTTGCGGCCGTGGAGGCCGCCGCCGTCCCCGCCGCCCTGACCGGCGCTTCCCAGCATCCTCCCTGGCTCCAGCGGCCGACCGAGATCGACCTGCCGGTGGCCGACTCGCTCGCGGTGCCCCTGTCCGTCAGCGATGACAACTCCCTGCGCGCCGGCACTCGCCCGGCGCCGAACCCTCCGGCGGCGGGGGCGACGGTCGTACCGGTCGCGGTCGCCGCGCCCGTGTCCGACGCCGAGCTGGAGGCGCGCATCCGTCGGATCGTCGAGCAGCGGCTCGCGGAGCTGCCCCGGACCGGGTCGGACCCCGCGGACGCGGCGCAGCGCGAGGCGCGGCTCCTCGCGGCCGTCGATACCCGCGTTCGCGACGCCTCCGACCAGGCGAACCTCAAGATCGCCGGCGTCCAGACGGACTTCACCTCCCGGATCGCCGCGATCGAGGCACGACCGATCGTCGATCCCGGCACGGTGGCCTCCGAGGTCGCGCGGAACGTGCACGGCCAGATCGATCCCGTGCTCGCCGGTCTGCCCGACCGGACGCGCGAGACCGTCCAGGCGACCACGGAGGCCTGGGCCACGCGGCTCAAGGAGGACCTCCAGCGGGCCGTCGACGACCTCAAGACGGGCGTCGCGCACAGCGAGGATGAGCTGCGACTCGCGCTCGCCGCCCAGCTCGAGGTCGAGCTCGCCGAGACGAAGGAGCAGGGCACCGCGCTGCGCGAGGAGATCGAGTCGCGCGTCCGCGAGCTCCTGCGCGAGCGCCTCCAGGAAGTCGACCAGCAACGGGCCCGCGACGTGCGCGAGCTCGAGCAGAAGCTGGGGCTTCTCGTGGACGGGCGGACGAAGGACGTCGAGTCGCGCCTGCGCACTGCCGCCGTCGACCAACGCGCGCTCGATACGACCGAGCTCCAGGCGCGGCTCGCGGCCGCGCTCGATGCCCGCTCGAAGGATTCCGAATCGCGTTTGCGGGGCCTGCTCGCGGACCAGCGCGGCAAGGACGCGGCCGAGATCGAGGCGGGCCTCCTGGTCGCCTTCGACGCCCGCGCGAAGGAGTCCGAGACCCGGCTCCGGACGGCCTTGTCCGAACAGCGGACCAAGGACACGAGCGAGCTCGACACCCGGCTGGCCCTGGCGGTCGACACCCGGACGAAGGACGGGGAGGCCCGCGTGCGCTCGGCGATCGCCGAGCAGCGGGCGAAGGACGCCCGGGAGCTCGAGCAGCGGCTCGGCCTCCTGATCGACGCCCGCGCGAAGGACGTCGAGACCCGGCTCAAGAGCGCGTTCGCGGAGCAGCAGGCGCGATCGATGACCGCGCTCGAGTCGCAGGTCGTCGGGGCCGAGAAGCGCCTCAGCGTCGAGCGCGAGGCCCGGATCTCCGAGGTCTCGGAGTCGCAGACGCAAGCCCTCGCCGGCCTGCAGGTCCGTCTCCAGGCGTACGTCGAGCAGAAGCTCCACGAGAACCAGGACCGGGAGCGCGAGAAGTACGTCGAGCTCCTCGCCCGCCTCCGATCGGAGGTCGAGCAGGCGCTCGCGCGGTCGATCGACCCGGCGCGCCTCGAAGCGACGATCCGCGACCAGATCACGCCCGCGCTCGACTCCGTGCGCGAGGGCCAGGCGATCCTTTCCGCGAAGGTGGTCCAGGAGGCGGAGACCCGCCTGCGGGCCGCCGCCGACGACAACCTCCTCCGCCTCGAGGCGATCGAGTCGCGGCTCGGCCAGCGCGAGGCCGACCTCCAGCGGGTGGAGGCCGGCCTGCGCACCGACGTCGACGACCTCGACCGGCGCATCCAGGTGCTCAGCGACCGGATGATCCCGCTCCTCCGCCGGACCTGGATCAAGGTCGGCGACCTCGAGAAGGGACCCCCGCTCACGGAGGAGGCCGAGGCACGGCTCAAGGAGTTCCGGCGCGAGATGGTCCGCGAGGTCCGACGGATCGAAGGCGAGCTCATCGAGCAGACGAACGAGCTGCGCGACCGGCTCGAGGGGACGATCGCGCACCAGGGCCGGATCTGGCTCAACCTGCTGAAGCAGCTTTCCGCCGAGACGGAGGAGCTCTCGGGCGATCTCCTGACCGGGCCCCGACCGGCCGCGCGGCCGTCGCGGCTCAGCCACGCGCCGTCGAACGACGACTTCCTGACGAGCGATCTCGGCACCCCGGTCGCCTACGCCCCGATCGACGCGGACCCGCCGAACCCGATCGCGCCGCCGGAGGACCCGGCGACCGACGCGGCGCGGGACGGGGCGCGCCGCCGCGCGCGGCGCAACTGACGGGCCGTCCGGGACAAGGCTCTTCTGGCCCGCGGGGCTCGTGGCCCCGGAGCGGGCCGTGGACGACCACCGGCATTGCAAGGTCTGCGGGCGGATCTGTGCCGCCGACTCGGAGACCTGCAGTCGGACCTGCCGCGAGAAGCGGGAACAGCAGCTCCAGAGCCGCCGGACCTACACGTACCTCCTCTACGGGGCGATCGCGCTCCTCCTCATCGTCTTCCTGGCCCACTACCTCGTCTAGGAGGCGGGCGCGGTGCCGCGGTACCGTCGGGCGGTCCTGGGCGGGACGTTCGACCAGTTCCACGTGGGCCATGCCGCGCTGCTCGCTCGCGCGTTCTACGTCGGGCGTGACGTGTCGATCGGGCTGACGACGGCGGAGTTCCTCCGGGAGCACCCCAAACCGTACCCGCGCCGGATCCAGCCGTACTCGGTCCGGCGACGCTCCCTCGTCCGATGGATCCGCGCCCACTATCCGGGCCGCGCGTTCCGGGTGGTACCGCTGGCCAATCCGTTCGGCCGCTCCACCGAGCCGGGATTCGACGTCCTGGTCGTCTCGGCCGACACGCGCGCCGGCGGCCGTGCGGTCAACGCAGAACGACGGCGGTTGGGGCGACCGCAACTCCCGATCGACGTGGTACCGGTCGTCCTCGCGGACGACCTCGAGCCCGTCAGCTCCCGTCGGATCCGGGCCGGGGAGATCGACCGACGCGGTCACCGGACCGCGCGATCGATCGTGGCGTACGGGGTCACGGAGGACGCCGACGAACGCGCCGTGCGCGGGGCGATCCGCACCGCATTCCCGCGCGCCGCGCTTCGGTCGATCCCTTGGGCCGGTTCCCGGCGCGCGTCGGGAAACGCCGCCTGGATCCGGGAGTTTGGCCGCCGAGCGATCGCCGGCGCCGACCTCGCGGTCGTCGTGGCGCGCCGGCCCCAGGGCGGGTGGCTCGCGCTCGAGCGATCCCGTAGCCTGGAGCTCGGCCCTCGTCCGATCGCCCGCGGGAGTCGCGCCCAGCTCCAAGGAGCCTTGCGGACGCTCCTGCGGCCCGGTCGGGCCGCGCGCACCGACCGATGACGACCGAGCTCCGTGCGATCGGGTCCGGGACCTCGAACCCCTTGCCCCCTCCCACGGATTCGAGCCAGCCCGATGAACCCGGAGCCTTGGCCAGCGCGCTGCCGCTGCGCGATCGGCGCGGATCGGCGCGTTTCCCGGCGTCGCTGCGCGCGACCGGGGCGACCGTCCCGCTGGCGTGGTCGGACCTGCACGATCGGCTGGGGAGCGAACTTCGCCGGTCTGGATTCCGGATCACGTACGACGTCGGGCGGGCGCCCGGTCACCGCCGGGGATCTCCCCCTCCGTGGGACCGAGGGTCGATCACCGCCGAGCGATCCCTCCGACGCGAGCCGGCGCGCTCGCATCGCCGCCTGGCCAGCGGTCTCGCGAGTCTCGCGCTCAGCTTCGCGCTGTTCGGGCTCGTACTGGTTCGCGATCCTCACCCCGGGGTCGGCGGCTGGGTCTTCCTCGGGTTGGGGTGCGGGCTTCTCCTTCTCGCCTTCCTGTGGATCCCGAGCTTTCGCACGTTCTCGAGCGACGTGGTATTCGTTGAGTATGACGCGCGACGGGTCCGCGCGGAGCCCCGCTCGCCCGACTCGCCCCGGATCTATGACGTGCGCGTCGGATGCGCGCGAGTTCTCTCGGGCAACTGGTACTCGGAAGACTCGAGGGGCCGTCGCGTCCGGGCGATCCTGCCCACGTCCGGTGAACTGCCCCGCGTACCGGGTCGTCTGATCGCCCGCCTGACCCACGAACCGCCCGAGTCCGTGGGCGGCAAAGGGCCATAATGCCTGCGGAATTCTCCGGGCCGGGCGCGAACGGATGGAGACCTACCTGCGGGTCACGTTTGACAGCGAGGGCGCGAAGCCTTCGGCGGTCGCCGACCGATTGCGGATGTGCGGCTTCCAGGCGACGCAGGGCAACTACGACTTCGTGTACGATTGGCAGGGCCCGCCGAACCGAGACCAGATCCTCGACCTCTCCGACGAGGTCACGCGCCAGCTGCAGGGCCTCAAGGTCCTGTTCGAAATCGAGACGGTCTGAGCGTCGGCCCCGCCGGCGGGACTAGACTTTAATGCGGGTCCCGACCTCCCAGCGATCGTGCAGGACTATCCGGTCCGAGCGACCCACCGCGGGAATCTCGCGACCGAGGCGCTCGCCGAGCTCGGCCGCGTCCATTTCGATGCGAGCGCGGTCGAGGACGGGGCGGTCGTGGTCTCGTACGGCGCGATCTCCCGATTGAGCGCCCGAGGCAACGGGCGCGAACTTCGGATCGACGTGGCGATGACCCCGAAGGTCCCGGAGGACGTCGCCCGCGAGACGATCCGCCGGTACAATGCCTTCCTCGAGGCGGTGACGGGCTACTCCTCGAAAGAGCGGGCGAAACGTCTGCGCAAGTCGCCGGGCGGTCCCTCCCCGGGGGCGTGACGGATGGCGGCCGGGGCCGGTGGCCCCCTTCCGAACTCGGGCAACACCGAGCTCGAGCGGATCCGGACGGCGGTCGCGGCCTACTTTCCGGTCTACGAGACCCGCGTCGGCCCGCAGTCGCTGCTGTTGGCGGTCCACGCCGACCCGGCGACGCTCGCCCCGCGATTCGATCAACTCCGGCGGGAGCTCTGGGACCTCGGGTATGTCCCGCTCCTGCGCCGGCAGATGGGTGAGGACTTCATCGAGGTGATCCGGCGTCCCCGGACCGGTCGCTCGCGTCTGTGGATCAATGCCCTCCTGCTTGCCGGGACGTTCGCGACCACCGTGTTCGCGGGGGCCCTGATCTACCTCACCTACGTCGGCGGGGCCGGCCTCACGTCGGTCGACTTCGTCAACGGCGCGATCTACTTCGCCGCGCCGGTCATGGCGATCCTCGGCCTCCACGAGACCGCCCACTACGTGATGGCCCGGCGGAGGCACCTCGACGCGTCCCTGCCGTACTTCGTTCCGGTCCCGCCGCCGTTCCTGTTCGGAACGCTCGGGGCGTTCGTGAGCATCCGCGAGCCGTTCCCGGACAAGAAGGCGCTCTTCGACATCGGGGCGGCCGGGCCGCTCGCCGGATTCGCGGCGTCGATCCCGATCGCGCTCGCCGGCCTGTATCTTTCCATCCACGCCCCGGTCGTACCGGGGAACTACTGCGGTCCGACCATTCTCGGCACCAGCTACGGGAACCTTCTGATCGGGGCGTCGTTCTTCTGGGAGTTCCTCTCGCTCTTCGTCCCGGTCACGCTCGTCAGCCTCTCCCCGCTCGCGCTCGCCGGCTGGGTCGGGATCTTCGTCACGGCGATCAACCTCCTACCCGCCGGCCAGCTGGACGGGGGGCACGTGTTCCGGGCGCTGTTCGGCGACCGGACCCGGTACGTGAGCTACGCGGTCGTCGTGATGCTCTTCGGCCTGGGACTGTTCTACACGGGGTGGCTCTTCTTCGCGATCCTCGTCCTCCTCTTGGGCCTGCGCCACCCACCGCCGTTGAACGATGTCACGCCGCTCGGCACGCCCCGCTACGCCCTCGGGGCCTTGGTGCTCGCGATCCTCGTCTCGGGTTTCGTCATCGTCCCGCTGTCGGTGCCGCCCGGCTCGGTCGGGCTCTCCGCCACGGTCACCTATCCGTCGGCGCACGCCGGCGCGGGGGTGGCGGCCGATGCGATGCTCGTGCTCACGAACGGCGACCCGGTCCTGCACGGCTACCAGATGAGCGCGGCGGTGACGAACGTGTCCGTGAACGAGTCCGGCTCGACGGTCTACCTGACCGGAGCGAACTTCACGGCCTGGGCCGCGAACTCGAGTTGGAGTTGGCATTTACCGGACGGTTCGGTGGTGAACCTCACCGGCGGTTCGGTCTCCCTCCCGGCGGCCGAGTTCATCTCGGTGAACGCGTCGACCGGACATAACACGGCCTCGCTGCTCGTCGAGTTCAGCAATCCGGAGTCCGCGCTCGCCGCCGTCCTCGCGTTCTCAACGAGCCAATACTGCGCGTCCTCCGGGACCGGTACGGCCTCGACGAGCGTGACGGCGGAGTTCGCCTGAACAAGTCCCCATCCCGCTCGCCCGAGGATGCGGGGCCCGGCGAACCTTGGGCCGTCACGACGTGCGAGGGCGGTCCGGGTCCGAGGGGGATGGGGCGTCGACGGTCCCGGGCTCGTAGATGCGGAACTCGCGGGTTAGGCTGCGGTGCACGCGGACCGGGAGTGCCGTGCGCCGGATCCCGAGTCCCGGCGGGTCGTCCGAGCCGCGCGGCACGACCAGGACGATCCGGCCGCCGGGCACGACGTGCTCCGCCCACCGCGGAAGAACCCGCGCGACGAGCTGGTTGGTCACCTCCCCACCGGTCGTCGACGACCGGCCGTACGGCGGATCCGTGAGGATCGCGTCCAAGCGTAGGTGCGGCTCCGCGAGATCGACCTCGCCGGCGTCCCCCTCCACGACGGCCTCGGCGCTGACACCGAGGAACGCGAGGTTTCGCAGCGCCCCGCGAACCATCGTCGCGCTCCGATCGATCCCGTAGATCCGCGCGCCGAGGAGACCGGCCTCCGCGAGCAGCGCGCCCGTGCCGAGAAATGGATCCAGCACGCGACGCCCCGCGCCGATACGGGCGAGGTTCGCCGCGGCCCGCGCGAGTCGGGGAGGCAGGCTGACCGGCCGACGGAACGGGAGTCGGGGCATGCGGCGGGCGGCGAATCCGGCCCGGTCCACCGCACCGCATTCCTCCAACAGCCAATCGCGGCCCGTGCGGTCCGGAGCGAGCCAGAATCGACGCGCCGGATGCGCGAGATCGATCCGTCCCCCGCCCCGGACGAACTCCTCGCCGACGCGCAGGATGGTGGGATCCGGCGATCCGGTAGGTCGGCCGACCCGTCGCACCGCCGCCGATTCGCCTCCGGAAGCCTCCGCCCTTACCCGCGTGCGGACCTCCTCTGGGCGCGCGAGCGGGATCAGGCATCGTCGGGCGAGCGCCAACCGGCCCGCGAGCCGGGCGACGTCGGAGATCGTCGGGACGTCGACGGCGATCAAGCCCGGAAGTTCGGGCCCGGGTCCTCCGGGTCGACCGCCTAGCCCCTCGGCCGCGGAGGTCGCTTCCCAGGCGGCGAGTTCCGGGCTGTCGCCCGAGAGCTCGACGTAGGCGATCGTCACGGGATCCTCTCGGGGGTCCAGCGACGCAGGGTCTCCGCGATCCGATCGGTGTGGCTACCGGGCCAGTAGAGATGGGCGCAGTCTTCGCAGCGGAAGAGGGGGAGCCCGGCGTCCACGCGGGTCCAGGGGACTCCGGGCGGCCGGGGGGACCCGGGGTCCGGGCGGAACGCCGCGAGCCGGCCGTTGCAAAGCGGGCACCGCAGGAAATCCGGTCGCCGCGGTACGGCCGGGAAGGCGGCCACGACCGCTTTCCATTGAGTTCCGATCTCGGGCGTCGTGAGGAGCAGCGCCCCCGGCGACCGTCGGGCGAGCGCCCGGTCCCGCGTGAGCAGGATTCGTTCCTCCTTTCGGGCCGCCTCCGCGATCTCCGCATCCTCCCAGCCGTGCGCGTAGACCGTGTCGCACCCCACGAATCGGAGGTAGCGCGCCAGCCGGCCGAGCATTTCGTCGGCGAGGAAGCGCGGCGGGTCCACGTTCGCGAAGGCCGGTCCACGGATTTAGGCGGACGCTTCGGCCCCGTCCTCATATAGACCGGCCGTTCTCTCGACATCTCCGAGGGAGGTCCGTGCGGCTCTTCGGTACCAACGGCATCCGCGAGGTGGTCGGGACGAACCTCACGGCCCCGTTCGTCACCCGCGTCGTGGGGGCCATCGGAGCCCTGGTACCGCCCGGTCCCCCGGTGGTCGTGGGATGGGACGCTCGGACGTCGAGCGTCGCCTTTGCCCGCCTCGCGGGAAGTACGCTCGCGCTCGCCGGCCATCGGGTCATCGAGGTGGGGCTACTGCCGACCCCAGCGATCCAGTTCCTCGTCCCCCGGCTGCACGCGCAACTCGGGGTCATCATCACCGCCTCGCACAATCCACCGGAGTTCAACGGGATCAAGTGCATCGCCGCGGACGGTCTCGAGATCGCCCGGTCGTTCGAGGAGCGCATCGAAGAGGGGGTCGAGGCCGGGGCCGCCGTGAACCGACCGTACACCGGCATCGGAGAGGTCGTGGAGCATCGGACCGGCGCCGAGGAGTATGTCTCGGCGATCGTCGCGCGCGTGGATGCGACGGCGATCGCCGCCCAGCGGCTCACCGTTGTGCTCGACTGCGGGAACGGGGCCTCGTGCGGCACGAGCCCGACGCTCCTGCGCCGCCTCGGCTGCCGCGTCGTCACGCTCAATGCCCAGCCGGACGGGACGTTCCCCGGTCACCTGTCCGAGCCCACGCCGGCGAATCTCGTGGACCTCGCCCGGGCGGTGCCGGCCCTCGGGGCGGACCTCGGCATCGCGCACGACGGGGATGCGGACCGGGCCGTCTACGTGGACGCGAGCGGGCGGTACGTCCCGGGGGAGGAGATCCTCACGCTGCTCGCCCGGGACTTCGTCGCCGCTCACCACGGGGGGATCATCGTCACGCCCGTGACGGCGAGCCAGTCGGTGGAGGACGCGGTCCGGCCGCTGGGCGGCGAGGTCGTGTACACCCGGACCGGCTCGCCAACCGTCACCCACGCGATGCAGGAACGCCACGCGCTCTTCGGCGGCGAGGAGAACGGCGGGCTGATCTTCCCCGCGCACCAGCTCGCCCGGGACGGGGCGATGTCCGCGGCGGCGGTGCTCGACCTGCTCGCCCGACGACGGGCGACGCTCGCCGAGGTGCTGGCCGATCTGCCGCGCTACACGCTCCTCAAAGAGAAGGAGAGCTGCCCGGTCGAACTGCGCGAAACGGTACTCACCCGGGTGACCTCGCGCCTCTCCGACGGCGCCGAGCGCGTCGTGACGCTCGACGGGGTGAAGGCGTACCGCGACGGCGGATGGGTCCTGTTGCGTCCCTCGGGGACCGAACCGCTCTTCCGGGTGTTCGCCGAGTCGAAGGATCCCGCCCGGGCCCGCGCGCTCGCCGACCTGGGGCTCGCCGCGGTCCGCGATGCCTTGCGCGAGATCCGGGGCCGCTGAGACGCCTCGGGCTCAATGGACCCAGGGCCCGAGCACGAGCAGGCCCAGGAGCAGGAGGATCATGACGGCGAACGTGATCGCGGCCATCACCCGCTCGCCGCCACTGTGGAAGTAGTAAAAGCCCGACAGGACCCGCAGGATCGGCGTCGCGACCAGCGCGAGCAGGCCCAGCGTCAGGTACGCCTCGATGTGGCCGCCCGCGAGCCCGGCCGCGAGCCCCCGCAGGTTCAGGTAGCTCAGGATCGGGTTCGACGAGACGATCACCGAGTACGACTCGGTGCCGTGCTGGATCAGATACGCGATGAGGCCCGCGATCAAGATCGCGAGGGAGACACCCAGCCCTAGCCGCAGGACGAGGGACATCCGTACGTAGGCCGAGTCGGGCAGCGCGCGGATCGGCACCGGACGACCCGGTCCGGGCGCTTCGGGAGAGCTCATAGCAGCCCGAGCCCCCGGAGGATGACCTCGATCGCCAGGATGCCGACGATCGGCAGGAACAGGAGCCGGACCGTCCGGTTGCGCAGCTCGGGAAGGATCTGGCTGCCCAGGTAGGCGCCGCCGGCCGTCCCGAGGGCCGCCGGGGCCGCGATGACCGGATTGATGTAGCCCGCCGCGAGCAGAATGCCCGCGCCGGCGGCGCCCGTGACCCCGATCATGAAGTTGCTGGTCGCGGTCGAGACCTTCATCGGAAGCCCGAGGTAGCGCTCCAGCGCGAACACCTTGAACACCCCGGCTCCGATCCCGAACATCCCCGAAACGAGGCCGGCGCCGAACATCACGCCGAGGGCGGGCCGGGTCCGCTGGGCCTCGTACCGTACGTCCCGACCGAGCGCTTCATCGTGATACTCGCCCGCGAGCCCGAGCGCCCGGGCCCGATCGTCTGCCGCTCCCGGCGGCGGGAGCTCCTGGCGGCGGCGCGCGACGACCCCCGGGACGATCGCGAGGAGGATCACCCCGAGCGCGATCAGCAGCGCGTCGGACAGGTTCGCCTGGACCAGGAAGATGGTGAGGCTCGCGCCGACGAGCGCGCCCGGCACGGTCGCGATCTCGAGGAACATGCCGATCCGCAGGTCGCTCAGATGGTCGCGGACGAACGATGCGCCCGAGGCGGACGACGTCGCGAGGATGGTGATCAATCCCGCGCCGACGGCGATCGGGAACGGGACCCCGAACGCGACCACGAGGACCGGGATGACGACGACCGCCCCGCCGAGCCCCGTGAGCGAGCCGACGAGCCCGCCGAGCACCCCCGTCAGGACCACGAGGAGGGCGAATTCGACGAGGTCCACGATGACCGTGAGGGGTCCGAGGAAAAAAGCACGACGGCCGAAACCCGACCGGGTGCCGGTCCGCTAAACCTCAAAGGCGGTCGGGGCTCGCTCCGGGCGGGCGGGAGGCCGTCCGGGTCGGAATGGAGCCGCGCGGAGACCGGATCGCGTTCGGGGGCCCGGGCATCCAACCCCGCTGGACGCACAGCAACAAGGACGGCGTCGGGACCGCGTACTCCGCGGACTCGCGCCTCTGGTACACCCTCTGGCGGGGGATCGTGACGGAGGTCTACTATCCGCGGCTCGATCTCCCGCAATTGCGCGACCTCGAGTTCCTGATCACGGACGGCGAGACGTTCTTCCACGAAGAACGACGACATCTCCAGCCGGTGACGGAGCGACCGACCGATCACGCGCTGCTCTACCAGGTAACCTCGGACGAACCCGAGGGACGGTACCGGATCCAGAAGCTCGTTCTCTCGGACCCGCATCTCCCGTGCCTGCTCGTCAACACGCGGATCGAGTTCCCTCGCCCCGAAATCGCTCGGCGACTGCAGCTCTACGTGCTCGCCGCCCCGCATCTCAACGCGGGCGGCTGGGGCAACCACGGCGCCGTCTACGAGGTCCTCGGCCAGCCGATCCTCGCGGCCGAGAAGGGCGGTATCGGGATGGCGCTGGGCTCGAGCCGGCCGTTCGCGCGCGCGTCCGTGGGGTACGTCGGGGCCAGTGACGGATGGACGGATCTCTCCCGCCACCGGGCGCTGACCTGGGAGTTCGACCAGGCGCCGGACGGCAACATCGCCTTTGTCGCCGAGATCCCGGTCTCGGGTCGGACCGAGTTCACCCTCGGGCTCGCATTCGGTGACTCCGTCGCGAACGCGGTCACCCGGCTCTTCCAGTCGCTCAGCACGCCCTTCGACCAGCATCGCCGACGGTTCGTCAACCAGTGGAACCGTCCGGCCACGCACGAGCTCCCGCTCGCCGGGAAGTCGCACGACTCGGGCCGGCTCTACCGGGGAAGCCGCTCGATCCTCCTGGCGCATGAGGACAAGGTCTACCCGGGCGCGTTCATCGCCTCGCTCTCGATCCCCTGGGGCGCCTCGAAGTCCGACGAGGACCGGGGGGGCTACCACCTCGTCTGGACCCGGGACCTCGTCCACGCGGCCGCCGCGCTGCTCGCCTCCGGCACGCCGGAGCCGGCCCGCCGCGCGCTCGTCTATCTCGCCACCCGCCAGCGGGCCGACGGTGGGTTCCCGCAGAACTTCTGGGTCGACGGCACACCCTACTGGCAGGGCATCCAGCTCGACGAGGTCGCGCTACCGATCCTGCTCGCCGGCCGCCTCCGGCGCGCCGACGCCCTCCAGGAGTTCGACCCGTTCCCGATGGTCCGGCGCGCGGTCCGGTTCCTGATCGAGCGCGGCCCGGTGACGCAGGAGGACCGATGGGAGGAGGTGAGCGGCTTCTCGCCGTCGACGCTCTCGAGCTGCATCGCGGCGCTCACCGTCGCCGCCCACAGCGCCCGCTTCCGGGCCGACGCATCGACCGCCCGCTTCGTCCAGGAGTATGCGGATTTCCTCGAAGCGCACGTCGAGCGCTGGACCGCCACCGATCGGGGGACTCTCGTGCCGGAGAAGCCCCGCCACTACGTCCGGATCCGGGCCGCTTCGACCGACGACCCGAGCCCCAACGAGGGCCCCGACCTCGGTTGGGTCCACCTGCCGAACCTGCCGCCCGGCGGCCCCTCGGATTTCCCCGCGACCGAGATCGTCGACAGCGGATTCTTGGACCTCGTGCGTCACGGCATCCGACGTCCGGACGACCCCCTCGTGGTCGATTCGGTCGACGTGGTGGACCGGATCCTCCGACTCGACACGCCGTTCGGTCCCGTGTGGCACCGGTACAACCACGACGGCTACGGCGAACGCGAGGACGGGAGCCCGTACGCCGGTTGGGGGGTCGGGCGAGCGTGGCCCCTGCTCACGTGCGAGCGCGGCCTGTACGAGCTCGCCTGCGGCCGGGACCCGGGACCGTACCTCGCGGCCATGGAACGGTTCGCCACGCCGACCGGTCTCCTCCCCGAGCAGGTCTGGGATACCCTCGACCTCCCGTCGCTGCACCTCGAGTTCGGTCGTCCGACCGAGGCCGCCATGCCGCTCGTTTGGGCGCACGCCGAGTACGTGACGCTCCTGCGCTCCGCCGCCGACGGACGCGTCTTCGATAGCGTGCCCGAGGTCGGGGAGCGGTACGCCCAGCGTTCGCGGGCGCGTCGACCGCTCGAGGTCTGGACGTTCGCCCGACGGCCGACCTCGATCGATCCCGAGGCGCCACTCCGCGTGATCGCGGGGGCGCCGTTCCGGCTCCACGCGAGCGACGATGACTGGCGGACCGCCCACGACCTCGAGTCGACCGAGACCGGGATCGGACTGCACTACGTGGACCTGACGCCGCTCGGCGGGGCGGGCCGACGCTGGACGTTCACCTTCTTCTGGCCGCTCGCCGATCGGTGGGAGGGACGGGACTACCACGTGGCCGCGGCGGATCTCACTCCACCTTGAGCCACTTCGCGGAGACGACGTAGCCGATCGCGAGGAGTCCGCTCGCGAAGATCGCGAGGTAGCCGGCGGCGACCCAGTCCACGGAGCCGTGCAGCACGAGATCGCGCCCGAGCGTCGCGGTGTACGAGATCGGGTTGAACGCCGAGATCACCTTCATCCAGGTCGGGAATCCGCTCGACGGGTAGAGCGCGGCGCTCGAGAACATCAGGGGCATCGTGATGAAGTTCGACACGACCCCCGGGGTCTGCCAGTCGACCGATCGGGCGGTGATCGCGAGGAAGAGGCTCGAGAAGCCGATCGCGGTGAAGAGGAGGCCGAGGATCCAGACGCACCATTCGGCCGGCGAGAGGCTGAGGGAGACGCCGAAGGCGATGGCGGCGGCGATCATCACCGGGATCTGGATCAAGCCGCGTGTCGCCGAGCCGAGGGCCTTCGAGAGGAAGATGACCTCCTTCGAGGTGGGGGTGATCAGGATGCGTTTCATGAAGCCGAAGCGCTTGTCCTGGATCGTGCTCATCGATCCGAACATGCCGACGGAGAGCATCGACGTCGACAGCACCCCCGGCAGCAGGAACTCGATGTAGTTCGAGGTCCCGTAGACCGAGGCGAGGTCCTTCGCGTACTGGGCGAACCCGGAACCGAAGAACGCGAGCCACATGAACGGTTGGACGACCGTGATCAAGAGGACGAACGGGTTGCGGAACGTGCGTAGGACCTCCCGAACGTAGAGGCCCCAGAGCTGGCTCCTCACGATCGGGCCCTCCGCATCTGGGCGTAGAATTTGCGGATGTCCCGCATCGGCTCGTCGTCCTGCCCCAACCGCCGGCCCGTGAGGTCGAGAAAGACCGTCTCGAGGCTCGGCTTCTCCACGCTGATCCGTCGGATGTGATCGGTCGGGATCGCCCGGAAGAGCCGCGGCAGGAACTCCTCCGACGAGGCGACGCGGATCATCCAATCGTTGCCCTGGGGCCACGCGTCCTGGACGCCGGGGATGGCGCGCAGCGTCGCCAGCGCGATCCCGTCGGACGTCTCGAGCTGGACGATGTCGGCCCGGATCCGGGACTTGAGCTCCGACGGGCTGCCCTGGGCGATGATGCGACCCTTGTCGATGATCGCGATCTGGCCGCAGAGGGCGTCGGCCTCCTCGATGTAGTGGGTGGTGAGGAGGATCGTGACCCCGAACTCCTTGTGGATGCCGGTGATGATGTCCCAGAGCATCCGACGGGTCGCGACATCGAGCCCGATCGTCGGCTCGTCCATGAAGATCACGGAAGGCTGGTGCAAGAGCGCGAGCGAGATCTCGAGCTTCTTGCGCATCCCGGTCGAATACCGGTTCACCTTCTCGTCCTTCCGATCGAGCAGCGAGAAGTACTGGAGCAGGTGCCGGGCGCGGTCCTCCCAGTCCTTGAGGTCCTGCAGCTTGGCCTGCAGCCAGAGGTTCTCCCAGGCGCTGAAATCGTCGTCCAGGATCACCTCGGCCGCGACCCATCCGATCCGGGCGCGCACTTTGAGCGACTCCGATCGCACGTCGAATCCCGCGACCCTCGCGTCGCCCGACGTGATGTCGCTGATCCCCGTGAGGACCTTGATCAGGGTGGTCTTGCCGGCCCCGTTGGGCCCGAGCAGCCCGAAGACTTGACCGGACCCGATCGACAGGGTCACGCGGTCGAGCGCGAGCACGCCGTTGGCGGGCGAGCCGTAGCGCTTCGAGAGGTCGCGGACCTCGATCGCGGCGGGTGCGCTCACGGGGCCCCCGCGGCGATCGCCCGGACCGTCCTCGATCGGGAGGTCCCGGTGTCGGACTCCCGCAATCGGCCTTCGGCGCGCACCAGTTCGGTGCGCAGCTGGGCTCGGAGCTCCCGGGCCCGGCGGGGCTCGCGGGTCTCCCGCGTGAGGTAGGTCACGATCCCGTCCAGGCGACGGCGAAACGTGTCGACGAGGAATTGATCGGGGTCCTCCGGGCCGGCGATCTCGGCCCAGAGGCGGGCGAGATCGGGCCCTCCCCGAGCGCGCCACGAGAGGTTCCGTCGAACGTCGCGCAGCGTGTCCCGCCCGCGCGGCGTGATCCGGTAGACACGTCGGCGTCCCTCGCTCGACACCCGGGCGAGCTTGCGTTGCGTCAGGCTGTCGAGCGCCGGGTAGATCGCCCCGGCGCCTGGCCGCCAGGCCCCATCGGTTCGGGCGGCGATGCGATCCGCGAGCATGTAGCCATAGAGCGGACCCTCGGCCGCCATGACCGAGAGGGCGTAGAACCCGAGGATCCGGCCCGGCACGGGACCCGGGGGACGACTGGCCGCCATAGTTACGGACTATGTACAGAATTCGATATAACTTCGCGGGCCCCGACGCGCGACGCCGAGCCCTCGCACCGTCCGAACGGTTCCTTCATAATCGGGGCACCGTTGGCCTTCCCGTGCCCCCGACCCGGACCCGTTCGCGTCCCGCGCCGCCTGCGACTCCGCGCGTCGGGCCGACCGAGATCGTTCCCGGTGTGTACGTGGGCGGCTCGCACGACGCGCGCGAGTTTCTGGGAACGAAGGTGTGCGTTCGGGACGAACCTCCCACCGAACTGACCGGCGTGACCCACGTCCCGATCTACGATCCGACGGTGGATCGGGCGATCGTGGAGAATCTCGAGCGGGTCGCTCGGCTCGTCGACAGCGCGCGTTCCCGAGGCGAAGCGGTCCTGGTATTCTGCGGACATGGGATCCGACGGGGTCCGCTGGCGGTCGCGTGGTATCTGCACCGGGCGGAGCACCGATCGCTCGACGAGGCGTATGACCAGATTCGGCGACTTCGTCCCGGTGTGGAAGGGGCGTCCGAGTGGATCGGAGATCGCTCGAACCTGGGAACTCGGGAGTAAGGTGGAGGGCCCGGCGCGTGCAGCCTGAACTAGATCCGGACGTTCCCTGGGTCGCCGCGCTTTCCCATCGGTCCGAGGCGGTCGCTCGCCGGGCCGTTCGGGAGGCGGAAGGCGAGCGGCGACTGTTCGGCCATCTCCGGCGGGAGCACGCGAGCGGGGGTCGGCCCTCGTACGTCGAGATCGACGCGCCGCTCGAGCTGTATGCGCTCGTGCGACTGCTCCGACCAACGCACGTCGTGGAAGTCGGAGTCTCCTCGGGGGTTTCATCCGCGTACCTGCTCGAGGCGCTCGCGCGGAACGGAAAGGGGACGCTGCACTCCATCGATCGGCCGAAGCTCGACCGGCCCTCGGCGAAGCGACTGCGCCCGCACACGTCGTCGTGGGCCCTGCCGCCCGGCCGATTCTCGGGCTGGGCCGTCCCGTTCCCGTTGCGGGCCCGCTGGGACCTCCGGATCGGGGACAAGAAGGATGTCCTCCCCCTCCTCACGGAGGAACTCGACCAAATCGACCTCTTCGTTTACGACGTGCCCCACGATGATGACCGATCGCGCGGGGAGTTCGGCGAGATCGACCGTCGACTGGCGGCGACCGGGGTTGCGATCGCTGACCACGGACCGGGCGGGGGGCTGTGCGACGCGCTGCTCTGGTGGGCCCGTCGTCGCCACGCGACGCCGATCGGTCGCACGGGACTCGGACTGTACGGCTTTCGCGCGGTCCCGGC
>JASHUJ010000022.1 GCA_030040035.1 Thermoplasmata archaeon | reverse complement strand
GAACGACGACACGCCGAATCCGGACGAGAGCGTCAGGAGCAGCACAACGGAAATGACGAGCGCGAGCGAGCCCGCGCGCGCGACCGGGCGAGGGCGACGAAGGGCCCGGAACAGCATCCGGTGATTTTAGAAAACTAGGGGTTCTTAAAGGCGGGCCACCACGTGCAACGTGGAACTAGACCGTGCGGATCACGCGGCCCGCGTTGCCGTCCACGATGAACATCTGGCGCTGGCCCTTGCGTTCGAGCACGAACTCCCAGATCGGCGCGTGGAGCAGCTCGGCATCTCCGACGTTGATGTCGCTCTTCAGGTTCGAGCAGGTGCTGTGCTTCTTGTGCGCCGCGTCGGCCTGGAGCTGCTGGACCCAGGCGCGCGCCGAGCCCTTCGCCGCGTCCTCGCTCAGGTCCCCGTTCAGGACGTTCGTGCCCTGGGGAATCGTCTTCTTGTCGAAGAACGTCCGATCGCCGAGCGCGAACTGGTAGTCCCTCGGCTGGTACGACGCCATCGCCTTGACCGCGATCACGGGGTACTCGTACTGGCCGGTGATGGTGTCCGAGCGATTCGGATTGACGACGGGGCCGGCCATGATCGGCACGACGGCGAAGCCCCCGCGCCGGCCGCCGAGCGCGCTGCCGAGGAGCGCCCCCGCGGCGATCGTCCCGGCGGTGGCTCCGACGCTCGTAGCGACCGCTTGGTAAGTGAACGTCGTCGACGCGGAAGCGGGCATCACCCAGAACGGTACGTAGGTGAGCTTCGTCTCCACGACCTTCGAGTCCTCGAAATCGTGGCGGTGCATGAACCCCTCGTCGACCAGGCCGTGGACGACCTTCAACGCCGCCTGAGGGTCCATGACCTTGAGCGGGAGCATCGTGTGCTTGTTGATCTCCTTCCAGCCCTGGCCCCCGAGCGTCACCGAGCCGCCGCAGTAGTCGCACGAGATCACGGTCTCGCCGAACGTCGGGTGGATCGGAGCGCCGCACGAGGGACACTTCAGCTCCTGGACCCCGGCGGCGCCGAGCGACGGCCCGCTCGCAGCGGCGGGCGCCGGCGCGGCCGAGGGCGTGCTGCTCCCGGTCCCGCTCCCGACCGGCGTCCCGCACTTCGCACAGAAGCGCGCGTCGTCGGGCAGTTGGGCCCCGCACTTCATGCAGAACATCGTCCGCTAGCCTCCTACCGGCGACCTTCGGACGACGTCGGGCCCGATCACGCGGGCATCGCCGTGCCGCAGTTCGGACAGAACTTATTGCCGGCGGGCACGTCCTGGTTGCACTTGGGGCACTTCTTGGGCGGCGCCGGGGCGAGTGAGGCCCCGCAATTCGGGCAGAACTTGACGCCGGCGGGCACCGGCTGCCCGCACTTCGGGCACGGCGCGCCGGTCGGGGCGGCCGGGGCCCCTCCCATCGGATTTCCGCAGCCCGGGCAGAACCGGTTCCCGGCCGGGACGAGCGTCCCGCACTTCGGACACGGGGTGCCGGGCCCGGGGCCGTAGACCCCGGACATCTGGCCGGCCATCCCGTAGCCGATCCCGAGTCCGGCGCCCAGGCCGACGCCGGCGCCGGCGAGCGAGCCGGCCGCCCCCGAGGGGTTCGCCGCGGCGGTCGTCATCGCCTGGCCGGCCTGGTACTGGAGATAGTTCACGCCGAGCACGCCCATCTTCGACCGCTCGTTGACGGCGGCCTGGACGTCGGGCGGCAGGCTGATCGAGAGGCCGTTGATCTGGTTGACCTCGACCCCGAGCGGGCCGAAGTGCTGCGGGGCGAAGCCGAGGATCGCCTGCTCGATCGTCCCGAGCGAGGAGGCGAGGTCGGTGACCCGCATGTTCTGGTCCTTCATCTTGCCGAGCGTGTTGTAGACCAGGATGACCATCTGGTCCCGCAGGCGGCTCTCGACGTCCGGCGTGGTGACGGCGCCGAACGTGCCGACGAACTGGTTGATGAAGTTGTCCGGCGCGCCGACCTTCCAGCGGTACTCGCCGAAGACCCGGAGCTGGACGAGCCCGAAATCCGGGTCGCGGAAGACGTACGGCTCGGAGCTCCCGAACTTCCCGTCGAAGACGCGTCGCTGGAGGTAGTAGACCTCCGCTTCCTGGCGGACGCCCGAGAGCGCCCGGACGAGACCGCCGACGATCGGGGCGTTGATGCTCGTGAGCGCGTACCGATCCGGCTTGTCGAGGTACGCGAGGACCTTCCCGTCGCGGTAGAAGACCGCCGTCTCGTCCTGCCGGACGACGATGTTGTCGTTCAGCCGGATGTTGCGCGGGACGCGCCACATCACGTTCGGGCCCTTGTAGACGTCCTCCCAGTTGATCGTCGTCGCGCCGATCAGACTGCCGCCGGTGGCGGGAATCGGATTGTTGGTGACCATCGTTCCTCGTTCGCCTTCCTGTGGAATCCCTAGGAGATCCGGATGCCCTCGATGACCTGGATGCGCGCCTTGAACGCCTGCTCGAGCTGGTTCAGCTGGCCCCGCGCCGTCGCGAGGAGCGAGCTCGTGGCGGACCCGTCGGATCCGCCGGCGAGTCCGGGCAGCGGCGCGATCGTTTGGCTCAACGTATCCGCTGCGACGACGAACCCGTAGTCGTACTCGTACAGGCGGTCGAGCTGCTGGGGGTTGATCCGCACGGCCGGGGAGATGCCGGTGTAGCCCTGCTCAGCGTGCCGAACCTCGCCTTCGAACCGCCAGAGGTCGGAGATCAGGGGCGCGAGGTCGTAGAGCGCCTGGAACTGACCCGAGTTCGTGAGCGCGGTGCGCGCGTTCTCGACCGTCGTGCGCGCGTTCTTGACCTTGTCCGCGACCTGGATCCGCAGGAAACTGTCGGCTTCGCGAATATCCTCGCCCTGGCGATACCCGCGGAACCCGGGGACGAGCAACTGGAGCCGCTTCAGCGTGCCCCGATCGCTCTCGACCTTCTCGCGGAGGTCGACCGGGGGCGCGCTGGCCGGAGCTTGGGTTCCGGTCGAGCTCCCCCCTTGAGTGAACAGGGACGAGCCGCAGACGTTGCAGTATCTCGAGTTCGGAGGCGCCGCCGAGCCGCACTTCGGGCAGACGAGCGCGGTCGGGGCCGCGGGGGAGGCGGGGGCGGGCGCCGGAGGCGGCGGGGCCGCCGGATTCGCGGCCATCCTACGGGCTCCGTGGAGGCGGGGGTGAGTTCGACGCGGGCGGCGGAGGGGCGGTCGCGGGCACGCTCGGCGAATTCGCCGCCGCGTACGAGAACGCCGAGGCCGTGGGCTCGGTACGCCACGCCGTCCGGGCGACCTGGAGGTTCTCCGTCGCGCGGACCGAGCGCACGCGCCAGGCGATCAACGCGACCGCCACGATCAGTACCGCCAGGACGATCACGAGGCCCCAGAGCATCCAGACCGTGGACAGCACGCCGTACGAGGGGCCGAGCGCGACGGTGAGGATCAGGACCGCGAAGCCCATGCCGAAGAACCCCCAGGCCAGCGACCGCTGGGCGGTGGGCTGGCGGGAGACCGACTCCATCAGGTAGGCCCCGAGCGAGAAGACGAGCGCGACGATCCCGATCGTGATCAGCGCCCAGAAGCCGCGATCGGCCGTGATCGTGAGATAGATCGCGGCGAAGGCGAGGGCGGCCACGACGAGGAAGAGCGCGGTGATCACCCACGGGCTCCACTTGGTGCGGACCGGCTGGAGTTG
>JASHUJ010000190.1 GCA_030040035.1 Thermoplasmata archaeon | reverse complement strand
CACACGTCGTACTACCATCCCGAACGCAAGCTCCTCTTCTCGGGCGACCTGTTCTTCGTCGAGGGGACGAAGCTCGAGCTCACGCCGCCCGACTTCACGAACCACACCCCGACCGCCCAGATCTCCGCCCGACGCATGGCCCAGCTCTCGATCGACTCCTTGCTGTCCTACCACGGCGGGCCCATCCTGACGAACGGCGGCCACGCGGTCCGCGCGGTCACCGAGAAGCTCTAGCCCGCGGCACGCGGAA
Source organism: Thermoplasmata archaeon (assembly GCA_030040035.1). Lineage (GTDB taxonomy): Archaea > Thermoplasmatota > Thermoplasmata > Lutacidiplasmatales > UBA184 > Lutacidiplasma. The sequence continues at coordinate 10,794 of JASHUJ010000190.1, read as the reverse complement.
CCACGGGCCGGGGCGACCGGACCGAGTGGGACTGGCCAGATTTGAACTGGCGTCTCGGAGTCCCGAACCCCGAAGGATGGACCAAGCTACCCCACAGTCCCAGACGGGGGCTCGCCACCCTACCGGTCTATTTGACGGTGGGGGCGCGACGCCTCGGCCCCGACGGCAAGCCGTTTCACGACCTCCGCCACGGCCCTTACAACCTCGCGCGACCTTCCGGTCGACGCGATGCCCCCGTCCTCGAACGCCCCGCCGATCCCGGGGCTCACCCCGTTCGCTTCCCTCTCGTGGAGCATCCCGGGCCTGGAGGAGGATCCGACGATGTGCCTGCGATGCCGGTCGGCGCAGCTCCTGTGCGGAAAACCGGTCTGCCCGATCCTGCTCAAGTACCAGGCGTTCGAGCGCACGCTCCCGCTCGTCGACGGCACGGAGCTCGAGGGAACCTCGCCGCCCGGACTCTTCGTCGGGCGGTTCGGGTACCCGAAGGTCGCCGTCGGCCCGCTCCTGAGTCCGGAGCACGGATCGACCGAGCTCCTTGACACTCCCGAGGACTGGGTGGGCCGGTCGGTGCCCGAGCTCGTCGGCTTCCGGACCGGTCTCGTCCGCGGCACCTCCCGCATCACCGTCACGGACGCCGAGCGACCGATCCCGCTGCTCGAGAGTCTCCAGTTACTGGGCATCGCGGGCGAGTCGGCGGAGAGCGAGGCCAAGTTCCGCCGGCCGCCCCGCGGGCACCTGGCCCTCTCCGACACCGCCCCGCCGTTCGGGCCGTCCGCCCCGATCGAGCGGTTCCGGCTCGACGTGCGCCGGGTCGACCCGCATCTCGATCGGCTGAGCTCGGACGTCCACGCGAACGCACGCGTCGCGGTCGGCGAGCTCTACGACCGGGGCGTGCGGGTGAGCCGCATCCAGCGGGCGTTCAGCGTCGGGATCCTGGGCCGTCACGGGCGCCGGCGCCTCGTGCCGACGCGCTGGAGCATCACGGCCGTCGACGATCTCCTCTCGAAGCAGAACTTGGAGCACGTTCGCGACCTCCCCGAGCTCTCCGAGATCCTGCTGTACCGCTACACCGCCCTCGACAACCGCTGGATCATCGCCTATCTCCCCGGCGCGTTCCGCTACGAGTCGATCGAGGCCTGGTACCCGAACACGCTGTGGAACCCGAGCCCCACGCACCTCGTGGTCATCGGGGACCACGAGGGCCACTCGGGACGGACGACGTACGCGGCGATCGGCGGCTGCTACTACGCCGCCCGGCTCGCGGTCTCCGAGTCGATGCTCCGCCTCGGTCGGCAGGCCGGGGCGGTCGTGCTGCGCGAGGTCCATCCCGGCGAGATCCTCCCGCTCGGGGTGTGGAACGTGCGCGAGCACGTCCGGGTCGCGCTGCGGGGGATTCCCGAGCGGCTCGCGAGCCTCGATGAGCTCGACCACCGGATCCGCGAGACGTTCGCGATCCCGTTGGAGCGTTGGCGGGCGGCGAGCGCGCTCCTCCACGAGGCGCGCACCCAGCGACGGCTGGACGACTGGCTGGTCCCGAGCGCCCCGGTCGCTAGCTGAACGGCGTGCCGCACCGGCCGCAGAACGTGTCGTTCGGCTGGCGGGCCGCCCCACACTTCGGGCACGCGGTCGGGACGCGGGGCTCGCCGCAGCCGCGGCAGAACGCGTCACCCGGGAGCGCGGGATAGCCGCAGTGCGGACAGCGGCCGGCGGAGGCCGCGATCTCGGCAGCGCGCGTCGGGTCGGGGGCCCCCGCGCCCCCGTTCGGTTCGTCGATCCCAGCGGGCGCGCCCGGGGTGACCGGGAGGCTCTCGACGGTCGCGCCGATCGCCCGCCGACCCCGGAGCGCGAGGCGGAAGGCCTCGGTAAAGTCGCCGCGGTCGAACGCCGCGCCGGCGTCGGCGCGGAACTGGGTCGCTTCGCGGACCGTCGGGTTCGACGCTCGGTCCTTCTTCGCCGCGTCGAGCTCCTGGTCGAGCAGGCGCAGCTGAAATTGGGACTCGGCGCGGTTCTTGGGGATGGTCGGCGCGGGCGCGGGCACGGGCGGGCTCGCTGCCGCCGCGGCCGGTGCCGCGCTGGTGTGCAGGGGCGTCGACGGCCCGGCGCCCGACGGGAGCCGGGCCCCGTCCGACCGAGCGTGGACCAGGGTCTCGTGGGCCTGCTGGGCGTACTGATAGGCCCCATCGTAGTTCCGCACGTCGAACGCGCCCTGGGCCTGGGCGATCAGCCCGCGGGCCCGGGCCGTGTCGGAGCCCTGGCGGGCGAGGATCTCGGACTCGCGCCGCGCCATCGCGATCCGGTTGAACGCCCGGTCCTGGATGAGCTGGGGGCGGTCCGCGAGCTCTCCCAGGATCTTCGCCTTGCGATCGCGCAGGCGGCGCATCAGGTAGAGCAGCATCGCGATGACGACGATCGCGATGATCACCGCGGTCACGACGAGGGTGATCTCCGTGGCGGTGAGCGAGGCCATGATCGATCTCCGCGCGCCCCCGGCGGCTCCGCCGAAGCGCCGACCGCTGAACTAGTGCGGATTCGACTATTTAGAACCCGGGCCGCGGGTCGCACGTCCGCTCGAGGGCGGCCGGCTCGCGATCATCCGTTCGGGTCGGCGCGTCCGAGCAGGTACGTCGATCGGGCCCCCTCGATCTCGACCCGCACCACGGACCCGAGGGCTCGCCGCTCGTCGAGCACGACCGGAAGGTGGTTCGGCCAACGGGCGACCGAGCTCGTCCCGGGCCCGTGCTCGACGATCCGCGCCGGCCCCGACGCGCCGATCCACCGCTCGAGCCGCGCGCGGGAGATCCGCTGCCGCAGGCCGGCGAGCTCCCGGGAGCGACGCTTCGCGACCCGAGGCCCGACGGGCCGGAGGCGGGCCGCCGGGGTGCCGGGCCGGGGGGAGAAGCGCGTCACGTTGACCGTCTCGGGCTCGACCGCGCGCAGGATCGATTCCGTCGCGCGGTGGTCCTCGTCCGACTCCCCGGGGAACGCGACGATCACGTCCGTCGCGAGGGCCAGGTCCGGCCAGCGGGCGCGCGCCGCGGCGACCTGGGCCTGGAACTCGTCGGCGAGGTACCCGCGGCGCATCGCCGCGAGGATTCGGTCCGACCCGCTCTGCACGGGCAGGTGCAGGAAATGGTAGAATCGCTCCGGGGCGAGAGCGTCGAGGTACGGGCCGAGGATCGGACGGAGCGTCTGCGGGCTCATCATGCCGACCCGCACCCGGAAATCGCCGGGGATCCGGGCGAGCGCGTCGAGCAGGTCGGGGAGGCGGATCCCGTCGGCGAGGTCGATCCCCCAGGCCGCCGTGTCGAGGGAGGTGAGCCGGATCTCGACCGCCCCGCGGGCGATCGCGGCCGAGGTCCGCCGGACGATCTCGGGGAGCGGAACGCTCTCGAGATGTCCGCGCGCGAGCCGGCTGAAGCAGTAGGTGCAGGCGCTCGTGCAGCCCTGCGCGATGACGATCTCCTCGGTGACCGGCGGTCGTTCGGCGAGCGCGATCGGTCCCGGACCGGGCCGGCTCGACGGCCCCGGCGCCCCGAGGTCGCCCGCCGCGAGCAGGGCCGGGATCGTCGACTGTTCCCGGATCGGGACGAACGTCGTTCGGGCCCGGGCCGGACCCTCCAGGACGGACGTGCGGAGGGGCACGAGGCACCCCGTCACCACGATCCGCGGCACGCGCTCCGCCAGCGCCCGCCACCGTCGGGCCATGCGCGCCTCGGTCGCGCCGATCACGGCGCAGGAGACGAGGACGCCGACGTCGGCCCCATCGGGCCCCGCGAGCACCTCGTGGCCCGCTCCCGCGAGGGCGCGGGCGATCGCCGCGCCCTCGCCCTGGTTCTGGGCGCACCCGTACGATTCGACGTAGACCCGCATCGTCGGGTCCCTCCGCCCCGGTCGGCCGAGGCGCTAGAAGACCGAGAGCTTGTCGGTGAGCAGGAGCCGGGGGATCGTGTCGATCCGGTCGAACCACCCCTGGGCGACCCCTTCCGCCTTCGCCTTCACCTGGGCGAGCTTGACGCCGTCCGCGGGCAGGATCTGGAGGCTCGCGATCTGCGGCTGGTCGACGGGCTTTCCGATCTGGGAGAGGATGCGCACGTGGACCTCCTTGATGTTCCCGCCGGTCTCCTTGACGACGTCGTTCGCGATCAGGTTCCCGAGCAGATTGTAGATCTTCCCGACGTGGTTGATCGGGTTCTTGCCGGCCGACGCCTCGAGGCTCATCGGGCGGCACGGCGTGATGAGGCCGTTCGCGCGGTTCCCGCGGCCGACCGAGCCGTCGTCCCCCGCCTCCATGGAGCAGCCGGTGACGGTGAGGTAGTAGCGGCCGAGCTCGGGGTCGTCGGCCGTGTTGACGTCGATCGAGACCTCGTGGCGGGTCCACTTCGCCGCCTGGTCGAGGAGCTTCGAGCGGATCTCCTCGCAGACCGACGCGTACTCCTGGGGATCCGCGATTTCGCTGTCGACGAGCGCGGCGGCGACCGTCAGGTGGATCTGGCCGCCCCGACGGTAGCCCATCACCTTGACGTCCTCGCCGAGCGCGGGGAGCTTCTTCTTGAGCTTCAGCGTGAGGAACTTCTCGCTCTCGAGGACGACCCGCTCGGTATCCGAGAACGGGGCGAAGCCGACCCCGAAGCTCGTGTCGTTCGCGAGCACGCTCTTCTGGTCGAAGACCCCGCGCAGGTCGACCGAGCCCTGGCCGATTCGGCAGTCGAACTCCACGTGCTGGTCGACGTCGAGGTGCGCGCAGACGCCCTGGACGTACTTCTTCGCGGCCTCGATCGCGACGTCCCGGTACGGGAGCTTCTCCCCGTTCACCTCGGTCGTCGCGCGTCCGACGAGGAGCATGTAGATCGGCGCGGTGACGCGGCCGCCCCCGAACTTCGGGTCCGAGCCGCCGCCGACGACCTGCGTCTCGTCCGTGTTGTGGTGCAGGATCTTCCCGAACTCGTCGAGGTACAACCGGCTCAGCGCCCGGCTGACGGACTCCGAGACGCCGTCGGCGATCGAGTCGGGGTGGCCGAGGCCCTTCCGCTCGACCAGCTCGACCTCTTGGTCCGCGATGTGGACGGTGCGCAGCGGCTCGACGACGATGTTCCGGTCCATGGAATTCCAGCGGTCGGCGGAGCGAGGGGTGGGTTTAAGGGTTGCGCGAATGGGGGACGGCGGAGGGTTTTTCAGCCGTTGCGGCCGGCGAAAACGTCCTTCGCCATGTGCGCCCCGGCGCGCTCGTAGCCGCGGGCCCGGTAGTAGTCGCGCGTCCCGACCGCGCTCGTGACGTAGACCCGCGAATGCCCCGCGGTCCGAACCTTCTCCTCCGCGGCGGCGAGGAGGGCGCGGCCGAAGCCGCGGTGCTGGTACTCGTTCGCCCCCCGGACGTGGGCGCCGACCGGGACCTCGCGGCCGAGGACCTTGAGCTCCCGGATGACCGGACCGTCGAGGCCTCCGTCGGTCCCTTCGGACGGGAATCGGAGCCGGAGGAATCCGGCGATCGAGTCGGTCCGGGGGTCCTCGAAGGCGAAGAACGTCTCCGAGCCGAGGGCCGCGGCGTACGACGTTTCCGTGAGCTCGAACGCCTCCGCCGCGGGCGAGGCGCGTCGCCCGGCTTCCCGGCAGCGCAGACATCGGCACGAACGACCCTCCGCGCGGAGCCGGGCGAGCGCGAGCTGGCGAAGGTTGCTCGCCCGGACCCCCGCCGCGATGAGGCGCGCGGGGATGTCCCGCTGGATCCGCTGGACGCGGACCCACGGCGGGAGCTCCTTCTTCAGGTCCGCGATGAGCTTCGCCGCGGTCGGGGCGTCGTACGGGACGTAGCGGCCCGCGGCCCAGTCGTCGAAGAGGGGGGTCCCGGGCAGCACGAGCGTCGGGTAGATCTTGAGCATGTCCGGTCGGTAGCTCGGATCGCTCCAGAGGCGCCGGAAGTCGTCGAGGTCGCGAGTCGGATCCATGCCCGGGAGCCCGAGCATCCAGTGGTAGCAGACCTTGAGGCCCCGGTCGCGCGCCTCGCGCGTCGCCCGTTGGACGTCCCCGGAGGCGTGGGCCCGACCCACCGCGGCGAGAACGTCGTCGGAGAGGCATTCGACCCCGATCTCGACCCGCGTGACGCCGGCGTCGAGGAGGAAGGGGAGCACGCGACCATCGCACCAGTCCGGCCGGGTCTCGACGGTCAACCCGACCAGTCGACGATCGGCCCGCTCGTTCTGGCGCTGGGCGTCGGCGAGGTTTGCCGACCCGGTTCCGTTGAGGCCGTCGTAGATCCCGCGGAGGACCGATTCCTGGTAGCTGCGGGGTCGAGCGGGGAACGTCCCCCCCATGACGATCGCCTCGACCTTGGAGGTGGAGTGGCCGATCGCCTCGAGCGTCGCCAGGCGATGCCGGGTGATCGCGCCGGCGTCCCAGTGGAACTGGGCCCCCCGGAGGGCGGACGGCTCCTCGCCGGTATAGCTCTGGGGGCTCGCGTTCTCGACCCCACCGGGACAGTAGGTGCAGCGGCCGTGCGGGCAGCGCGAGGGGGCGGTCATGACCGCGACGATCGCGACGCCCGACAGGGTCCGCGAGGGCTTGCGCCGGACCGCTCCCGCAAAGCGCGCGCGCTCCGCGGGACCGAGCCCGTTCAGCCACTCGACGTTCGAGGGGAGGGCCCGCCCGGGTTCCTCCCGCATCCAGGCGAGCTTGGCCCGATGGATCTCCTCGGGCGAGGTCGCGGGGGCGCTCACCGACGGAGCCACGGTCGCGTCTCTCCCGTGATCACGTACGGGGCCTTCTGCAGCTCGGCGAGCGTGCGGGAGCCGGTGAGGAACATCGCGACCTTGAGCTCGTGGACGATCGTCTCGAGCTCCCGGCGGGTCTCGGCGTAGCCGGCCGCCGCCGCCTTCAGGACCCCGCCGGCGGTCCCGGCGGCCGAGGCCCCGAGGGCGATCGCGCGGGCGACATCGAGCCCCGAGCGGATCCCGCCGCTCGCGATCACGGGCAGTCCGACCCCGACGACCTCGAGGACGGAGACCGGGGAGGGGATCCCCCAGTCCCAGAACGTCTTCCCGACGCGGGCCTCGCGCTCGGCCCCCTGATCGAGGGCGCGGTAGTGCTCGACCGCCGCGAACGAGGTGCCCCCCGTGCCGCTCACGTCGAACGCCCGGACCTTCCGGTCGCGCAGGCTCTCCGCCACTTCGCGCGAGATCCCAGCGCCCGTTTCCTTCACGAGGACGGGAAAGGTCGCCGCGAGCTCGCCGATCCGGTCGAGCGAGCCGCGGGCCCGCCGGTCGCCCTCGGGCTGGACCATCTCTTGGAGGAAGTTGAGGTGGATCGCGAGCAGATCCGCGTGGATCAGCTCCATCGCCGAGCGGACGAGATCCGGCCCGACCACCGGGTCGCCGGGAGCCTGGGGGATGATCTGCGGGGCCCCGATGTTCGCGAACTTGAGCGGGACGTCGTACCGGGCGACGCACGCGTAGCTCTCGGGATACTGTCCCTTGAGCACGGCCGCCCGCTCGCTCCCGACCCCCATCGCGACCCCGAGCTCGGCCGCGGCGCGCGCGAGGTTCTCGTTGATCTTGGCCGCGTCGGGAAACCCGCCGGTCATCCCCGTGATGACGAGGGGAGCGGCCAGCCGGCGTCCGAGGAGAGTCGTGGACGGATCGATGTCGGCGAAGTCGATCTCGGGCAGCGCCCGGTGGACGAGCTGGACGTCGTTCCAGTACCGGTAGTGGCCCTCGACGTCCCGTCCGAGCACGACCTTGACATGCTCGGCCTTCCGGTGGCTCAGGTCGAGCCCCGACGGGTCTTCCGGGCTACCCGCGTGCGGCGTGCGTCCAGCTGCCGTAGACGAGATCCCCCCGAACTGCCCGCCGGAGCGCTCCATCCGAGAGTCCGCTAATAAGACATGCGTCCGCGCCGGCGAGCGCGATCGCCTGCATCGCGCTCGCTTTGCCGCGAATGCCGCCGGTGACATCCGTCGCGCCCGGGGTGGGACGAAGCCCCGCCAACACCGCTTCGTTGACCTCCGCGGCGACCGATCGCCGGCCCCCCCGCTCACCGACGAGGATCCCCGGCACGTCGCTCACGAACACGACGCGCGCGGCCCCGAGAGGCTTCACGAGGGCGGTCGCGATGGTGTCCGCGCTGAGGATCGACGAACCCCACGCTTCGTCCGGGACGACGTCCCCGAACGAGACCGGCGAGAGGCCTCGGTCGAGCGCGGCCTGGAACGGGGCCGGATCCAGCGCGACGAGTTCGCCCGTGCGATTGTAGGCGTGGGTGGCCATCGGGACGGACGTCGGGTTTCCCCCGGCAGCGATGAGCGCGCGAAGGACCGCGACGTGCAAGCGGCGGACCTCGGCGGCGACGACCGCCGCGCCCCGGACCCGCTGCCGATCGCCCGACCCGGGCGCGGGGGCTTGGGCGAGCCCGAACCGGCGGGCGCCCGGATGGCCGAACGAGCCCGCGCCGTGGAGGACAACGAGCGGGCCGGACGCACCGTCCACCAGTTCCCGGGCGAGACGGGCGAGGATCTTCGGTCGCAGCCGCTCGACCTCGCGCTTGCGAGTGATCACGCTCCCGCCGAGCTTGACGATGACCGGCCGACGCTCGGGGGTCGGCGCGCCCGACATCGCTCGCGGCCGGGCCCTACGCGTGGTCCGGGCCGGTGATCCGCGTGAACAGGAGGTAGCAGCCGAGGGCGACCGCGAGCACCGACGGGAAGTAGAGCCAGTTGAAGGTGTAGAGCCAGTAGAACGTGCCGAAGAGCCCGATCCCGCTCACGAGGGCGGCCCCGATCGTCAGCGGGATCGAGACCCGCCCGACCCGGTGCGCGGCGGGCGCCCCCTCGGTCGTCGCGGTCTCGGACATCGGCCGGCGGACGGACGTCGACCTTCAAATGGATTCGGTCGGGTCGGCCCACGTGCGGAACGCCGCCCAGCCCGTCGCGACGCGCGCGTCGGCCCGGGTCGACGCGAAAATGAAATTTTTTGGCAAAAGATAGATATGGCTCAGGCTCCTCGACCCCTCGCCCGAGGCCACGGGTAGGCTCAGACGGTGCCCAATTTTCCCGAGGAGACGCCGGCGGATGCGCCGGACAGCTCCGGCAGTACGAACGCCGCGAATCCGGCGGTCGCTCCCGTCGGCGACCGCCGACCGACCGGGGAATCGGTGGGCGCCTCCGCTCCCGGAGGCACCTCTTCCCCGGTCGGTAACCCGAGCTCGGCCGGCGAGCTCCTCGACTCGATCCTCCAGAGCAAGAGCGACCTCTTCCGCGGGAGCCGCGAGGTGCTCCGCGACACGTACGTGCCGAACCGGTTGCCGCACCGGGAGCAGCAGATCCGCTCGGTCGCCGAGGTCCTCGCCCCGGCGCTCCGCGGCGAGGTCCCCTCCAACCTGCTCATCTACGGGAAGATCGGGACCGGCAAGACTGCGGTCGTCGCCCAGGTCCGTCAGGACATGGAGCGGCGCACCGAGCCGGGGGGCAGCCGTCTCACGTTCGTCGCCCTGAATTGTGGGAACATCGACACGCCCTACAGCCTCCTCCAGACGATCGGCAACTCGTTCGCGAAGGCCGAGCCCGACCGCATCCCGACCGGTTGGTCCCTCGACCGGGTCCAGGCCGCGATGGCCCGGCTCATGGACGCTCGGGGCGGCACGATCGTCCTCGTCCTCGACGAGATCGACCGGCTCGTCGCACGGAGCGGCGACAACGTTCTCTACACGTTGAGCGAGCTCAACCGCGGCCTGGACCAGGCGCGGATGGTCCTGGTGGGCATCTCGAACGACCTCAAGTTCACGAATCACCTCGACGCGCGGGTCCGCAGCCGCCTCAACGAGGAGAAGATCCTCTTTCCGCCGTACGACGCGATCCAGCTGCAGGACATCCTGCGCGAGCGCGCGCGCGAGGCGTTCAAGGACGGGATCGTCGACCCGGGCGTCGTCGAGCGGTGCGCGGCGTACGCCGCGCTCGAGAACGGGGACGCGCGCCGCGCCCTCGCCCTCCTGCGGCTCTCCGCGGAGATGGCGGAACGCGACCACGCGAAGCGGATCACGCCGGACCACGTCGTGAAGGCGAAGAACCGGCTCGAGCAGGACATCATCGTCGAGTGCTGTCGGACACTTCCCCCCCACTGCAAGGTCCTCTTGTACGCGATCCTCCAGTCGTACGAGCGCCGGCGCAACGGCGTCCTGACCGGCGAGGTGTACGACAGCTACAAGCGCCTCGCCGAGCGCCTCGGCCTCCAGCCGCTCCACGCGCGGAGCATCTCGAACTACGTCTCCGAGCTCGAGTCGCTCGGCCTCATCCGGGCGACGATCGTCTCTCGCGGCCGCGGCGGGCGCACCCGAGAGATCCTGGTCGACGTTCCCCTCTCCGAGACGATGCCGGCGCTGGAAGAAGATCCGCTGATCGCCCCGATCGGGCGGCCGCGCTCGCGCGGGCAGATGCTCCTCACGAACTTCGACAATCCGAACCGAACCGGACCGTTCTAGCCGGTTCGGCCGACCCGATCTCCGCGCGGAGCTACGGGCGCAGCGCCGGGAGAGGTCGCGCATGGGGCCCGTATCGGATCCGAGAGCGCTGCCGGCCGCTTGGGATCGGGAACATCGCCGCATCGTCCGGCAGATCGCGGGACTCCTGTCGGGCCACCCGCGATCGCTGATTGAGTTGGGCTGTGGCCGGGGCGAGCTCACGGTGCCCCTGGCGCGTGCCTTCCCGGACGCGCGTCTCCTCGCGATCGACGGGTTTCGGGGGCCGTACGCACGGCACGCCGCGGTACTGCGGCGTCGCCTCCGTCGCGCGTCGCTCATCGGCTTCGTGCGCGT
>JASHUJ010000189.1 GCA_030040035.1 Thermoplasmata archaeon | reverse complement strand
TTCGAGCCGAAAAGTGCCGGAACTCGACGCAGAACAGCCTCCCCTCGACCAGGACGGTCGTATCGCGCCGTCCTCTAGCAGGCCAGTTTAAGCGCGCGGCCGAACATCGGCGCGGCCGAGGGCATCTCCGTGGGCCGACTCGCCCGACGACGTCGCAGCTGGGCCGTCGGAGCGACCTTGGCCGTGCTGGTCGTCGGGCTCTTCCTGCTGAACGGTTTCGCACCCCCGGTCCTCGCGAGCCCCATCACGCCGGCGGCCCCCACCGCGGCCCGAGGTGCCCCTTCCAATCCCTCCCCGGCGACCGCATCCGTGGGGGTCCCCTCGTACATCCCGTACTCCCACGCGCTCAACGGGAGCGAGTTCAGCGCGGCCTATCTGAAGCAGTGCGAGGTTCGCGCGTGCCCGCTCGGGCGGCCCGGCGAGATGTTCCAGGCCTCGGCGCCCACCCAAGCGGACTTCTGCGCCTCGCCCGCGATCCAGTTGACCGCGCCCCCCTTCTCGGGCGACCTCAAACTCGGCAGTTCCACCGGATCGGGTGCCAAGCTCAACCTCACGTACGACGTCACGGCGTCCGGCTCGCTCGGGGTATGCGCCGGCGTGGCCGAACAGAGCATCCGAATCACCTTCTTCGGCAGTTGCCTGTTCTGCATCACGGTCCCAACCGGCCTCAACTGGATCAACTTCACCGAACAGTACGCGGAGTCGGTCACCGCCAATCTGAGCGTCACGTCGCACGGTCACAATGGCTTCAGTACCGGGGATCTCGGGGGCCCGCCAAAGAGCCTTGCGAGCGTCAACATCCTGAACGTGCCGATCTGTTGCGGCCCGGTCCCGATCGTCAATCTCAACCTCAATCTGATCCTGGGGCTTGAGTACCAGCTGACCTTCGATCACGGGTCGTGGCTCAACTTCTCCCAGGGGAGCGCGGGCACCTACAGCCAGAACTACAGCTTCTCGAGCGGAACGTGGAACGACCACACCCACACGGCCTGCACGAACGGAGCCTCCCTGTCGGCCCTATGTACCTCAATCAAGTACTCGCCGTCGTTCGGGGGTTCGGTCTTGGTCCGGATCGGACCGGAGCTCGCGCTGACCCTCAGCGCGGGGATCAACACCGGCATCTTTTCCCTCAATCTCGCCTCCATCACCTTCTGGGCGTTCCTGTACGGTCAAGCGAGTCTGTTCTTCGGCGTCGGCTCCTCCCCCAGCGTCTACACCGGATGCGGGAACACGCGCTCCAAATGCACCCAGGTGAACCAGGGCGGACCCGGCGGATCGTGCGGCTCGAACTCCGACGGCGTCCCCTATCAGGTCTGGGGCCTCAATCCGGACCCGATCTATCCGTGGGGGGAGAAGGGCGACCCCACAGCGGGCAACTTCTGGATCGTGGCCTGTGCGGGGGTCGGCTTCCAGTTCGGTGGCTCCTTCAACATCTTCACGTTCACGCTCGAGAATCCCCTGCACTCGATCGGGATCGGACCGCCAAACATCTTCACCTGGACGCTCTGGCACGGCAAGCTGTTCTCGTCCCTGACGTGGTACATCTATAACGGGACCCTCGCGACGTCGATGGACCTGTGCGACGTGACCCAAGGCAACTGCTCGGCCACGTTCACGGGGACGACCACCATCGACGGGTTCGCGGGGCCGTGGGCGGACAACGGGACCGCGGCGAATCCGGGTCCGTGGGAGATCGTCAATCAAACCACGGGGCCGACGCCCCCCAACCCGCCCGAGGTCCTGGTGGTGGACACGGCCCTCCACAACGAAACCCCCGGCGGGCGTCTACCGTGCCCGCCCTGCGGCTCTTCCTTTAGCCTTGCGAACCTCTCCGACGCGGAGAAACCTGGCCTGAGCTGGAACACCTGGTGGGTCTCGCCGGCCCTCCCGGGCGAGTGCGGTACCATCCTTCCGGACAACGCGACGATCCCCGTACTGCCGGACGATCGGGGACCCTGGAACGTGTTCAACTACACGCCTCCGAGGACCGACGGACTCTGCGCGATCTCGTTCAACGTGAACCCCTTCGCGCCGATCCAGATCCCGAATCTCGAGATCTCGAACGTCACGGTACTGATCCGGATCGTGCCGCCCCCGGGTCCCGAGTACAAGACCACCTTCGTACCGTCCTGCGACGCGCCGCTCTGCAACGATCTCGAGTACGAGTCGGGGGTCTGGTCCGTGAGCGTCTATGCGAAGTCGGGCGGAACGAACGGCGCCGGCGCGACGGAGGGGACCACGCCGGTCGCTACCGAGTCCGCGGCGTGGAACCAGAATCTCACGGTGCCCCGGCTGCCGAACGGCGTGTACAACTACACGATCACTCCGCCCGCGGACGTCACGGCGGCCCCGATCTCGGGCACCTTCACCATCGACTACGCCAACCACGTCATCCCGGTGAACCTGACGTACCTGGAGGTCAAGTTCAACGAGAAGGGTCTCCCGACCGGCACGAGCTGGAGCGCGGAGATCGATGGTCGATCGGTCGCTTCGAGCGGCGCGTGGCTCGATATCAACACGACATCGGGCAAGTACTCGTACACGGTCCCGGAGGTCTCGGGCTGCATGATCAGCTCCGGGGCGAAGGGGACCGCCACCGTGACCACGCACAGCCCGACGGTCCACGTCGTCTTCCTGTGCTCGGGATCGCCGGCGGGCTCATCAGAGTCGGCGGTCGCCCCGACCGTGTATCCGGTGCAGCTCGCCGAGACGGGTCTCCCCACGACCGACGACCTCTGGTACGCGTTCGTCGCGCCCGGCTTGGTCCTCGGCGGCGCCCAGCCGACGTTCGACCTCAGCCTGCCCAACGGGACGTACAGCCTGATCGCGACCGGCCCGGCGGGGTACACGTGGAACCAGCCCGCGAGCTCCGGTCCGCTGTCGTTCACCGTCAACGGAGCGAGCGAGGTCGTCCCCGTCGTATTCCTTCCGTTCACGTACGCCGTGACGCTCACCGAGTTCGGACTCCCCTCGGGGACGACCTGGACCGTGACGATCTCAGATGCGACGCACACG
>JASHUJ010000188.1 GCA_030040035.1 Thermoplasmata archaeon | reverse complement strand
GTGCTCCAGCATCTGAAGGCCCGGGCCGCCGAGCGGGAGAGCCACCCGTCGCCGGGCCGGAAAGGCTATTAGCGCAATGCCGGCTCGGCGCGCTCGGTGCCGCCGTAGCTCAGTGGCAGAGCGATCGGCTGTTAACCGAAAGGTCAGCGGTTCGAAAGAACGGCGGAGCCCCTCCGTCGGTCCCCAATTCCGCTCGGCGGCGCCTCGAGCCGGCCGAGCGCGGGCCCGTAGCTTAGCCCGGCCTAGAGCGACCGGCTCATAACCGGTCGGTCGACGGTTCAAATCCGTCCGGGCCCATCCGCGAACGCGCGGAGCGACTCCCGGCGCGGCTCACGCCGGCTCGATCGTCTCCGCGGCGACCGCTACGATCGCCTTCGGCTCCAGGACGTAGCCGTCGAGCGCGAAGTACGGGACGGGGTTCGGCACCGACAGGTTCACCGTCACGTTCGTCCAGGCGCCGGGGACGAACGAGGACCGATCGACCGTGACGTTCAGCACCGTGGCGCCGAAGCCGGCCCCGACGAGCTCCAGGAGCGGAGTGGTCGAGCGGACCCCGGCGCCGGACCCCGACGTCGCGACTTCGATCATGACGGTGTAGTTTCCGTTCGGGAGGAAGATCGCGCGCCCCGACCAGACGACCGAAGTGGAGTTGTCGCCGGAGCGGCTGTGGATCTCCGCGCCGTCGTACGAGGTCGAATTGTTCTCGATCACGCCCCCGGCACCGGCGACCATGCCTCGCCTCGGTGTCAGGGTCGTCGGGGCCTCCGGGAAGGGTGGGCCGTACCCGGTCGCCCGACCCGTGAAGCCCCGCTCGTAGAGCAGGAGCGGCCCGACCGCCGTGGACGTGACGTAGCCCGAGAGACCGTAGCGAGCGGGATCCGAGAGGTTCGCGAGCGTCGACGCATTCTGGCTGCGGAGCTGATCGGCTTGGACGAGCACGTACTGGGGGCCCCCCGACAGGTTGAAGGGCAACTGGGCGAGCGCCGGCTCGCCGAACGGCCAGATGCCGCCTTCCATCACGATCGCGTACGGATAGTTCGCGAGCAGCGGGAAGACCGCCGAATCCGCGGCGATCGTGGCGTTCCGGGGCACGTGCGAGAGGAGTTCCTCGGTCCAGGCGAGCCCCGGCGTGATCGTGAGCGGGTTATCGAAGTAGCCTCCGACGAACGGGGCCCCGGGCTTGTATCCGAGATCCGGGAGTAGAGGGTTGATCGGTAGGAACAGGACGTTCGCGCTCACGACGGCCGCAAGCGCGACCACTACGACCGTGCGGGCCGCCCTCCGCCGGACGGGCCGGAAGGTCGAGGGCGGCCCGAGGTCCGTCGTGGCGTGGGCCGCCGCGCGCGGCACCGAGATCGTGGCGGATCGGCGGGACCACCATTCCGTGATCGGCCCGAGGCCGTAGGCCACCCCGAGGAACAACGGTCCGACCGCGACGAGGGTCGTGTGGAGCCCGATCGTCGAGAACTTCACGCTGTCCGTCAAGAACGTGTAGAGGATCCACGGGCCGAGGACGACGAACGTACGCGGGGCCAGGAACGGCAGGCCCCCCACGAGCCCGAAGAGGATCAACCAGTACTCGATCGTGACGACCGTCTGAGGCGAGTGGAGGATCGTCCCGAACGATTGGATCGGGGAAGTACTGCTGTTGTAGAAGAGCCCCGAGAGCCCCGGGGCCACCGCCGTCGGGCGCACGCCGAGCACCCAGTACCCCCAGACGTTCATGAACGAATAGACGGCCACGGCCGCGGCCGCCGCGCACCCCATGAGCAGGAGGGCGTAGCGGATCTCCCGGGGGCGCAGCGCCGCCCGAAGACTCGCCCGCCACTCCCCCCAGCGCGACGTCGCCATTCGGGGCGGACCGGGCGAGGTCGGGGTCGCGCTCCCTCGACTACGCCACCACTCGAGCGCGTGCGGGAGGAGGAAGAAGAGGCCGACCAGGAACACGAAGACGGGCGCGATCTCGAACGAGAGGAACGCGATCACGGCGACCAGGAGCCCCCAACGGTAGCGCCCGGCCTGCCAGAGCGCGGCCAAGCTGAGCAGCTCGACCGGCAGGAGCGTTTCCAGGTGGAGGGAGAAGGCGGTCTCGGCGAACAGCGGAGCCCAGACGAGATAGAGGCCGGCCGCGAAGAGAGCGGCGCGGTCCGATCGGGCCACTTGCCGCGTGAGCCAATAGAGCGGGATCGCGCCGACCGCGACAAAGAATGCCTGCAGCGCGAAGAGCGTGATCGACGTCGGCGCGAGCGCGTAGAACGGGACCGCGGCGTAGAGCACGAGCCCCGGGTGGACCAGGAGGAAGGAACATCGGTCCTTGATCACGCAGTCGTACGACTCGTAGAAGGGCGCCTGATGGCCGAAGGTGGTGGACGCCATCGCCTGGGTGACGATCCCGACGTCGCTCGAGTTGTGCGTGTGGAAGTTCGCGTACGCGACGATGCTCGCATAGAGCGAGATCGCGAACGCCACCGCGATCATCGCGGCGAGCCAGAGATGAGGGTTCTTCCAACGTGCCCGCTCGCTCATGGATTCGGGACAACCGAGCCGAAACGACAGCCGTTCGAGCCCCCGTCCGGGAGGTCCCCATATACAGTTTCGTCCAACTCGCGGGTCGCGGTGGACCGGATCGACCCACAGAGAAGCCCCGTGCACCGCGTGACCGGGCGGCCGACCCTCTCGCGCCGGCCCCCCTCGACCCGTTCAGGCCGCTCGGCGGCCGTGCGGGCGGGTTCGAGGGGGTAACCTGTTGCACTCCTAAAACGAATGATTCATAACATGAGCCGCACATTTTACGTAGGCCACCGCCGCCCGCGCGCGACGGTACAGAGACCGACGTGAGCTACACGCAGCGGCTCCCCGCGGAGCTCCGGGAGTTCCTGACCCTACCGGGTCCTCAGTCGTTGCTCGTACGGGGACCCCCCGGCTCCGGCAAGACCACGCTCTGCCTCGCGCTCCTCGAAGCGGCGTCGGGGCAACGGATGCTCCTCACCAGCCGGGTGTCCCAGACCGAGCTCTACCGAGCCTTCCCCTGGTTGGGCGAGAACGGGACCTCGCAGATCCAGATCGTCGACACGTCCGCGATCGAGGGCAATCTGCGCGACATCGCGCGCGCCGCGACCGAGACCCGGCGGCTGATCTCGGACGGGGCCACGGCTCAACGGGAGCTCACCGAGTTCCTCTGGCTCCCCTCCCCGGTCCAGGAGGCCTGGAGCCACCTGCCCCCGGATGCCCCGTCGTTCCTCGTCATCGACTCCTGGGACGCTCTCATCGAATCGTACCTCGGGGGGATCGGACCGAAGGCGGACGAGCTCCCGGACCGGGCCGAGATCGAGCGCATTCTCCTTCGCCAGCTCGGCAAGAGCCGCTCGCACGTGGTGATCGTGCTCGAGCGGCGCGAGGAGAGCCAGCTCGACTACCTGGTGAACGGGGTGATCGTGACCCAGCGGGAGCTCGGGAACGAACGGCTGGAGCGGTGGTTGCAGCTGCCGAAGCTCCGCGGCATCCGGATCGCGAACGCGTTCTATCCGTACACGGTCGAGTCGGCCCGCTTCCAATGCATCGAACCGATGCGGACCTACTCCGACCTTCACCGCGGCCGGTTCGAGGCCGAGCCGGACGCGATGCCCGGGCACATCTGGCCGGGCTCGCGCACGTTCGCCGAGAACTTCGGCCGTCTGCCGATCGGAAAGACGAGTCTTTTCGAGACGGACGCGGAGGTCCAAGACCAGGTCCTTCAGATGCTCCTCGCGCCGATGCTCGCGGCCGCGGCCAACATCAACGGTCGCGCGCTCCTCATCCCGTCCCCTTCCCTCTCGGGTCGGGAGATCTGGGACTCGTTGCGGGGCTCGGCCGCGCGGGCCCGGCTCGATCACGGGGTCCGGGTGCTCGACGTCACCGGCCAGCTCGCCACGAGCGCGAAAGCGACGATCCCCGAGTTCGCCTCGCTGGTCCTGCCCGTCTCGGCCTTACTGCCGGGAGCGACCCCCGCGCCGGGCGGCGGGAGCCCGCTCGATAGCGAGGTCCGACGGTACCTCGCCTCCGCCGGGACGTCCGGGGGGCCGGTCCTCACGATCGTGTTCGCGAGCGGGTTCGCTGCGCTCGCGGCGGCCCTCCACACGCCCCTGACCCAGGAGCAGATCGAGAGCTTCCCGGCGTTCGCCCAGACGATGCTGGGCGGCGCGGCCTCCCACCTCGCGATCGCCGGCCGAACGGGCGCGCCGCTGATCGAGTCGGTGCGCTCGTTGGCGGCGCTCCACGTCCACCTGCGGGTCCGCCAGGGCCGGGTGTTCGTGTACGGCTCGAAGCCGTGGACCTCCGGGCTCGTTCTCACGGAGGGGAACGACACCGCGCCGTACGACCTCCTGCGCATCGTGTGACGCATCGGGCGTTCGCGCGTCGATCCATCTTCGTTCCCTCCGACTCCGTCCGGTCCGCTCGAGTCGCGGCGCCGCCGGTCCGGCGGCCCTCGTGGACCCTCGGACCCGAGTTGCTGGCCGGGCT
>JASHUJ010000187.1 GCA_030040035.1 Thermoplasmata archaeon | reverse complement strand
GAGTAGTTTCAGGAGGAACCAGCCATTCCCAGTCTAGATTGGCCTTTCACCCCTAAGCACAGGTCATCCGAATGATTTGCACGTCAACACCGGTTCGGTCCTCCACCTACCTTTCGGCAGGCTTCAACCTACCCACGCTTAGATCGATTGGCTTCGGGTCTTCCACCCATGACTTCGGGCGAGCGCACCCCGTCCCTCACCCCTTGCGGGGCTGCGGACTGTCGGTTTCCCTGCGGCTGCGGCCGTGCGGGCCTTAGCCTCGCCATGGATCGAAACTCCCTGGCCCGTTATTCAAAACGGACGCATGGATCCTGTGTCCACGGTCTTTCGACCGCTTCGCTCCTTGGGGACCTCATGCGGCTTATCGTCAGTTGGTTTCAGGCTCTTTTCACCTCCCTTCCGAGGTACTTTTCAGTTTTCGCTCGCGCTACTAGTGCGCTATCGGTCTCGGGACGTATTTAGGATCGGAAGACTGTACCTCCCAGCTTCCCGCGCGATATCCAACGCACGGTACTCGGGATACCTCCAATCCCGCCTCTTCGCTTCGCCTACGGGACTCTCACCCTCTACGGTCTGTCGTTCCAGGCACGTTCGGCTCGCGAAGGCAACGGGTACGGAGGTCCACTACTCCACATCTCCCGGCCCTCGCCGGGCCGGGATTCGGTTTGTCCTCTGCCGTTTTCGATCGCCTTTACTCGCGGCATCTCGGTTGATTTCTTGTCCTCCCCCTACTAGAATGCTTTACTTCGGGGGGTTCCCCTTCCTTGCGGAATGTCCCTTGCGGGACCGGAGTTCCGATTCGGTGATCGGTGGATCACGGGTTCCTTGCGCCTACCCACCGCTTATCGCAGCTTGGCACGACCTTCATCGGCGCCCGAGCCCAGCCATTCCCCAACTGACAGGAGTCAGCTACACTGATTGCACTTGACAAGCGTCCAGAACGCGTGTGATCGGCGTCATCGGCCCCCTCGCCGGCACGGCGAAGGGACCCTCGCCCTTCCCCGGAGAGGCCCCGGCCTCTGCGGGTGCATGTGCCGACCGAACAGCAGCGCCGTGGCGCGGCCTCGGTTGCAGGGGTGCGGACTTATTTAACCCCGGCGACCGCGATGCCCCCCGCGACCCCGTTCGGGCGGACGCCCGACCGCCGCTCAGAGCCGGCGGGTGGCGAGGAAGTTCTGACGGTGATGGGGACCCTCGTACCGCGCGGCCGCGAACCGGCAGAGCCCCTCGGAGTTCGGCTCGCAGCTCGCACAATTGCGCTCGGCCGGCACGGGCGCGCGCACGCGATCCTCCCGGATCTGCCGGAGCACGACCTTGAGCCACTGCTCCTCGGCCTGGTCGTACGGGATCCGCACCCATCCTTCCCGGGCACCGCCGCCGGCCGCATCCCCGTAGAGGATGATGCCGTGCGAGGGTCGACGACCGAACGTCGCGTGGACGAGCCGGCACTCGGCGATCGCCTGCACGGTGTCGAAGAGTCGACCGTGCGCCTCGTGGTAGCCGACGAACAGGTGGGTCGACTTGTACTCGAGGGGGACGAACTCCCCCGATCCGCGCTCGATGACCAGGTCGGGTCGGCCCGAGAGCCCGAACTCGGGGTCGATCAGGTTGCCGGGCCCACTCGTGAACCGGGGATCCCGCTGGACGCGCTCTGGCGGGAAGAGCATCGGCAGGTCGTCCTCGTCCGCGTCCTCGTACACGACCCGGTCGGCGCCATCGACGTCGAGCCGACCCTCGTTCACCTCCAGGTGGCCGAGCGGAGGCGCGAACATCGGGGAGTGACGGAGCGGCACCACGTCCGCCGGTGCGTGCGGCGAGGGAGGGATCCGGCCGAGCGTTCGCGCTCGGCTCTGCCAGTGGAGCTCCATCTCGTGCGGGCAGTGGAAGTACGTCACGAGGTCGTGCGGGGTCAGATGCTCGAGGACCGGGGCCAATGCCGGGACGGCCATCCCTCCCGCGTCGGGCCTCCGGTCTATGAAGGTACGTTTGGATGGGCGCGAGGGGTCGCGCCGGTGTCTCCGTTCGACACGGCCGCGCGTAAGCGGGCGCGTTCCGGCGCCGGGAGGCGCGACCGATCGAGCAACGTGACGAGCAGCTCGTCGTCCGCTCCTCGAGTCCGCAGGAGCGTCCGAACGGCCTCCACCGCGGCCGCGCGCCCCCGCTCCGCTGCTCTCACGAGGGCGTACTCGGGCCGGGTCACCCGGACGACGTGTCCCCGGAACGGAACGCTCTCGGTTCGGGCCCCCGAAGGGCTCGCATCCCACTCGTCGAGGCCGGCGAGCGGAAGCGGCTCGAGCGGCACGGCCCACTCGACCCGGATCCCCTCACGGAACGTGCCCACGAACGCCCGGGCTCCCTGGACGATGCCGCGACCCGGCCAATCGGTCGGACCGACCGGTTCGATGAGGAACTCTCGCAGCTGCTCCGCGATGCGGTCCACACCGGCCCGGGTCGTCCCGAGGTCGAGGTCGCGAGGGGCGAGATCCGCTCCGAGGACGCGCGCCGCCACGGACCCGCCGATGTGCCACGCGATACCTTCCCGATCGAGCACGGCCGCGAGCCGGTCGACGACCTCGGCCGTACCCGACTCGACCGGCACGGCGGTCCCGAGGTACGCCTGCGCGATCATCGTCTCGAGGACGAACCGGCTCCGGTTGTAGGCGGCGCGGACGCGCGGCGCTTCGCCGAGGTCGAGCCGGAACCGGCGGTGCCAGCAG
Source organism: Thermoplasmata archaeon (assembly GCA_030040035.1). Classification (GTDB taxonomy): domain Archaea; phylum Thermoplasmatota; class Thermoplasmata; order Lutacidiplasmatales; family UBA184; genus Lutacidiplasma. Next base: position 6,955 of record JASHUJ010000187.1, on the reverse strand, counting down.
CGGGGCCCGCCGAACATGCACGGCGACGGGGGGTGGACGTAGCCGAAGACATCGAGCGGACCGGCGGGCGGACCTCCCGCGTCGGACCCTCCGTCCTGAGCGTGGTAGGTGAACGTGCTCGCTCCGTCCTCGGGCTCGAACGACAGTTGGTGGAGATACCCTCCGCCCAGGTCCGGCCCCGAGAGCATCTGGACGGACATCGAGGGTCGTCCGGCCACCGGGACGACCGGCTCAGCTCGGCGGGGGCCGGAGGCGGAGGCTCGCCGGGAGCGGGATCGGGCCGACCTGCACGTCGACCTTCTGCCCGTTCCGATGGGCGTGAAGATAGGAGCCGGTCGGGAGGCTCTTCCAGACGGCCGGCTCCCGGTCGAACGGCTCGCTGCCGACCACCACGCGGTGGGGGTGGGCCTGGTAGGTCATCTCGTAATAGCGGCGATGGGAGTCGAAGAGCCCGGTCCCGTGATCGCCGGTCCACAGACAGAACGCCCACAGTTCCTCCGGGCCCCGGGAGAAGAGCACGTTGAGTCCCGAGAACGGCGGGATCGCCGGCTCGTGGAGTCCTTCCCAGACCCGCACGAGGTCCTCGACGGTGTGGGCGAACCCGAGCAGCGGGTCCTGGATCTCCGAAGTGTTCCGGACGAGCAGCCAAAAGAGCACCTCGCTGTCGTTTACGCCCCGGACCTTCGGCTCGTAGACCCCGAGCATGGGACGCGTCTCGGTCGGGAACGAGATCGCACCGTTGTGCGCGAAGAGGGTCGTGTGGCCCTCGAACGGCTGGGAGTTCTCGAGCCCGAGGAGACGTTCGGGCGGCAGGTTCAGGGGGTTGCTCGCGTGGCGCAGGTGCCCGATGACGAGCGGCCCGTCCGCGTCGCGCGCGGCCGCGAGATAGCGGGGACGCTCGGCGTCCGAACTCGCCTGGCCGACTCCCTTCTCGACGCGGGCCCGGCCGCCGTCCTCGAACCAGCCGATCCCCCACCCGTCGCGCTGCGCGGTCTCGGGCGTCACGTTCGCTTGGGCGAGGAGCGATCGATCGGCGCGGACGAGCCACGGCTCGGCGGACTCATCGCGCGCCGAGAGAAGTCCAAAGAGACGGCACATCAGCGCCCCCGACACCGGGAGCGTAGATAACGCCCCGTGGGTCCGTTCAGTACGTCACCCTCGCGCCACTAGTCCTTTTTACCCCCGACGCGACTAGAACCGGGACGTCGGAATGGGCATGGTAGCGATCGAGGTGACTCCGTCGGCACGGGACCAGGTCCTGCGCATCATGGAGAAGCAGGGGAAGCCGGGCTCGGCGCTCCGGTTGTACGTGCAGGGCGGCGGCTGCTCCGGTCTCACCTATGGGATGTCGTTCGACAAACAGGAGACGGGCGACGAGGTCGCGTTCCACGACGGTCCGCTCCTCGTCGTCGTCGACCGGGCGAGCGCCCCGCTTCTCGACGGGGTGAAGGTCGACTTCCTCCTCGGGCTCGAAGCGTCGGGCTTCAAGATCTCGAACCCGAACGCGACCCACACCTGCTCGTGCGGGAAATCGTTCTCGGCGTGAGCGGGGTCGCGACGAGCGCGAACGCGGAGCTATATACCTGCCGGGTACATGCTTCTCGGGGCAGTCAAGGAGGGCCCCCGTCATGAGCGATAGTGTAGCAATGCAACTCGAAGTCACCAAGGAAGCGCAGGACCAGGTCCGGGATCTGATCAAGGCCCAGAAGCCCGGTATGGCGGTCCGTGTCTACCTCCAGTCCGGGGGCGGCGGCGGCGGCTGTGGCGGCGGCTGCGGCTCGGGCGGGAGCGGAGGCGGATGCGGCTGTGGATCGGGAGGCGGCGGCGGTCCGTCGTTCGGCATGGCGTTCGACAAGCCGCGCAACGGGGACCGCGTCGTCCAGATCGACGGCTTCTCGATCGTGGTCGACGATCTCAGCGCCGAGCTCCTGAACGGCGCGAAGATCGACTACGTCCAGGACCTGAACGCCTCCGGTTTCAAGATCACCGCGCCGAGCGCTCCGGGGGCCCCCGAAGGGGGTTCCGGAGGCGGCGGCTGCGGGTGCGGCTCCGGTGGGTGCGGCTGCGGGTAGACCCGGCCGGTCCAACCTTTTCCCTAGTTCCTTTTCGTACCGGGCGACCGACCCGGTCTAGCGCTCGGCGAGCGCCTGCGACGCCGGGCTGTAGCGCTCGCCGACGGCGGAACCCTTCGGGATCGTCGCTTCGATCCGGTCGAGGTCGGCGCGCGAGAGCCGGAGATCCACGGCGGCGGCGTTCTCTTCCAGATACGACGTCCGCTTGGTCCCCGGGATGGGCACGATCTCCTCGCCCTGGGCGAGGACCCAAGCGAGCGCGAGCTGCGCCAGCGTGCACCCCTTCTCCCGCGCGAGCGCCGCCAGCCGGTCGACCTGGGCGAGGTTACGCTCGAGGTTCTCCGGCTGGAACCGGGGGACGCCCCGACGGAAGTCCCCGGGCGGAAGCCCGTCGAGCGATCGGATCGTGCCCGAGAGCACGCCGCGACCGAGCGGGCTGAACGGCACGAACCCGACCCCGAGTTCGCGGCACGTCGGGAGCACGACCTCCTCGGGGTTCCGCGTCCACAGCGAGTACTCGCTCTGGACGGCCGTGATCGGATGGATCTTCTGGGCACGGGCGAGGGTCCGGCCGTTGACCTCGGAAAGCCCGAGGAACCGGACCTTGCCCTCCGCGACGAGGCCCGCCATGGCGCCGACGCTCGCCTCGATCGGGACCTTCGGGTCGACCCGGTGGAGGTAGTAGAGATCGATCGTCGCGACCCCGAGCCGTCGCCGGCTCGCCTCGCACGCCGAGCGGATGTGCTCCGGGCTTCCGTCGATCGAACCGGGGCCAGGTCCCGACGCGGGTACGAAGCCGCACTTCGTGGCGAGCACCACCTCGTCGCGCCGGCCCCGGATCGCCTGGCCGACGAGCTCCTCGTTCGTGAACGGTCCGTAGATGTCGGCGGTGTCGAGAAAATTCACGCCGAGATCGAGCGCCCGCGCGATCGTGGCGAGGCCGCCCGCGGGGTCCGGCGTCCCATACGATGCCGACATTCCCATGCACCCGAGTCCGATCGCCGAGACCCGGGGGCCGTCCCGACCCAGCCGCCGCTGCCGCATGCCCGCCGCAGAGGCCCGGGCCGCATATCGCTTCGGCTCCGCGACGAGGACCGGGGCTCCGCCCGGCGCGGATCGGTAAAGAGGTCCGGATCGCTCAGCGGAGCTCGCGGGGTCCGCCCCCGCCGCCGGTCGTGGCGATCGACTCGGAGATCGGGCCGGCGGAACCGCTGGGCGTCGCCGGGGGTTTCGGTCGGGTCGCGGCGCCCGGGGCGGCCGCCCCGTAGATGAACGGCTCCCCGCGGAGCGCACTGATCACCGCGGCCGCGCCCGTGAGGCCCCCCGCGACGACAAACGCCGAGGAGATCGAGGCCCCGAAGCCGGGCTCGACGACCGAGGCGAAGAAGTGCGGGGCGAGGACCGTGGCGGTCGTGGAGGGGGAGAGCGGGGTCCAGCCCGGGGCCGTGGAGACGAGGCTCAGGAGCTGGGCCATCGGGTTCTCGCCGAGGAACGCCCCGAAGAGCGCGCCGGTCGGGTTCGACGAGATCGCGCTCCCGAGGATCGCCGCGTCGTTCGAGGGGACCCCCGCCGAGCTGAGCGCCCCGGGGACCGTCCCGCCGAGGTGCGCCGCGAGCCCGACGATCACGATCGTGAAGAACATCGCGAGCGAGAGCTGCTGGCCCGCGTTCTGGAGCGTGGCGAGCATGCCCGACGCGGCCCCGCGGTTCTGCGGCGGGACCGAGTTCATGACGGCCGCGGCGTTCGGCGACGCGAACATCCCCATCCCGCAACCGCTCGCGAACAGGATGACCGCGACCTGCCAGTAGACGAAGTCGACCGGCATCGCGGCGAGGGCGAAGAACGAGGCCGCGCCGATCGACATCCCGATCGTGCTCAGGAGGCGCGGACCGCGTCGGTCCGACAGCCAACCGCTGACCGGGCCCGAGATCAGGAACCCGACGATCATCGGCATCATCAGGATCCCGGCCCACAGGGGCGTCTCGGCGAAGCTGTAGCCGTGGAGCGGGAGCCAGATTCCCTGGAACCAGATGACGAGCAGCAGCATGAGGCCCCCCCGGGCGAGCGATCCCAGGAACGCGGCCGAGGTCCCAGCGGCGAACGATCGGACCTTGAACAGGGAGAGGCGGAACATCGGATCGGCGACCCGAAGCTCGATGAGGACGAACGCCCCGAGGAGGGCCGCGCCGCCGAGGAGCGCCCCGATCACCCATGGCGACCCCCAGCCGGTCGACGAGGAACCGTACGGGAGGAGGCCGTACGTGGTCCCCACCAGCAGGAGCGTGAGGCCGAGCCCGAATGTGAGGTTGCCCGCGTAGTCGATGTGCTGGTCGGGCGCGCGGATCGAGATCTCGCGCAGCTTCCAGTACGCCCAGACCGTCCCGATAACGCCCACCGGGACGCTCACGAGGAAGATCAGGCGCCAGGTCGGCAGCACGTACGGGCCGAGGTGCAGATCGGGGATGCCGGCGATGATTCCGCCCGCGATGAGCCCGATCAGCGACCCGCCGATGAACGCGATCTGGTTCACGCCCATCGCCTTGCCGCGCTCGGTCGGGGGGAACGCATCGGTCAGGAGCGCGGCCGAGTTGGCGAAGAGGAACGACGCGCCGACCGCCTGGATCAACCGGAACCCGATCAGCGCCTCCGCTCCCGCCGTGCCGGTCCACGGTTCGAGGAAGAGGAGGATCGAGGCCGTCGAGAAGACCGCGAACCCGAAGTTGTACATTCGGGCCCGTCCCCACATGTCGGAGAGCCGGCCGACCGTGACGAGGAGCGTGGCCGTGACCACCCCGTAGCCGAGGAGGAGCCAGATGAGGAGGGGGAAGTTCGAGGTCTCGAACGGGTTCACGCCGAGGCCCTTGAACACCACCGGGAGCGAGATCAGGAGGATCGTCCCATCGATCGAGGCCAACAGGCCCCCCAACGTGGTGTTGGAGAGGACCGTCCACTTGTAGTCGACCACCGGCGAATCGCTCCGAGACGGGAGTCACCCGAGATATCGGAGTATCAGCGACGGAAGGGTTTTGGCGTTATCGTAGCCGGGGGCGCGACGACCCGGAACGAACTGGCGGGGCGAGGCCCCGCCGAGCCGGTGCCGACCGAGAGGACCTCGATGCGCGCATCCCCGGAGCTCGGTGTCTCAACGGTGCGGTCCGGTTTGGACGGGATCCGGACCGAGGAGCGATGGAGGGTTCTCAGGTCGAGACGACGGGCGTGGGCTCCGATAGCGCCGCCACCCCGTAGCGACTGCGGATGAAGCGCGGCGGATAGTAGGCCATGAGCACGACGAGGGCGGCCACGATGAGCAGCACCTGGCCGGCGAACAGGGCCAAGAGGTTCCCTCCCGAGCGGCTGCCGATATCCACGAAGTCGAGGAAGAACCATCCGAGCAGGCCGCCGCTCACGAGGGCGATACGGTACCGGACGGTGCGGTCGCGCGCTCGGAAGAATAGCCGAAGATAGGCGAAGCCGGCGACGAACTCGGGGATCACGAGGATTAGGACCGCGACGATCACGATCGGCCCCACGAACGCCGAGCTGTAGGTGAGACCGACCGACCCGTAGGTGACGCTCACGCCGTTCGGGCCGCTCGCGCTGATGTAGTAGACGAGCAGGCCGAATTCGAGCATGTAGAGGATCGTGATCGGAAGGATCCCGCTGCGGCCGGTGTACAGGAAGTAGAGATAGCAGATCAGGCCCCACAACGCGGCCGAGATGACCACGATCTCGTAGTACTCGAACGCGAGGGCGAGGCCGAGCGGTACGGGTTGTACCGAGGCGAGGAGGCTCAAGGTGGCGCTGAGGGTGGTCGAGGCCGCGAGACCGATCCAGAACAGGGCGAACTGCATCGCCGGGATCCGGCTCTCGGGCGAGACCGGGCGTCGCGCGAGCCGGCCGCCGATGTAGAGATACACGGCGACCGCCAGGAACGAGGAGATCCCTACCACCAGCGCCTCGTTGTTCATCGATCGCGCCTCCTAGACCAGCTCCCGCAGACGATCTGCCATCAGCAGTTCCGCGAGCGTGTAGGTCCCGCCGGCGTCGAGCGGGGTGGGGACCCGGCCGGCGGCGGGGACCCGGAGGTCCCGAGCCACGATCCCGAATCCGCTCGGCGCCCCCGCAGCGAGTCGGACGATCAGCAACTCGATGGGGACCGCACGGCCGTCGGGCGAGATCGCCTCCGATGCGACCCGCTGGCCGCTGGCCGCGGGACCGTCCAAGGCCCGGAAGAGTCCGTCCACGGCGGCCCGGGCCGACGGAGCGAGGAGGTCGGCGAACAGCCGGCCCCCGAGCGCGACGCCGCTCGGCGCGAACAGGCGGCTCGCGGCGCGATTCGCCACCCGGATCTTCCGGTCCGGTGTCAGCAGGAGCTGCGGGACGGGACTGACATCGAAGAACGAACGGACCTCGGCGTCTCCGTCCGGGGTTACGAGCGCCCCGATCAGCCCGGCCAGCAACTCGGGTCCGAGGGTCCACGAGGGCCGCCGGACCGGCGGGGCCGCGACTCGAGCGGACCGGACGGAGTCGGAGGGAACGAAGATGGATCGACGCGCGAACGCCCGATGCGTCACACGATGCGCAGGAGGTCGTACGGTGCGGTGTCGTTCCCCTCCGTGAGAACGAGCCCCGAGGTCCACGGCTTGGAGCCGTACACGAACACCCGGCCCTGGCGGACCCGCAGGTGCACGTGGAGCGCCGCCAACGAGCGCACCGACTCGATCAGCGGCGCGCCCGTGCGGCCGGCGATCGCGAGGTGGGAGGCCGCGCCGCCCAGCATCGTCTGGGCGAACGCCGGGAAGCTCTCGATCTGCTCCTGGGTCAGGGGCGTGTGGAGGGCCGCCGCGAGCGCAGCGAACCCGCTCGCGAACACGATCGTGAGG